>NZ_JRKB01000018.1:0-52437 GCF_000800945.1 Plesiomonas sp. ZOR0011 | reverse complement strand
CTACGCCGGCAACCCGCACGATCTGTACACCCCCGAAGTAGGAAGCCACAAACCGGCCTCTGACAGCCAACCGGTACAGGTTTTTTGCCCCGCCTGTGGTTTTGCCAACCAATTTTGGGGCAAAACAGACAGCGCCGGTCAGGTCATTGAGCACTTTGGTCGCCGCTGTCAGGGTTGGTTTGAAGACGACGATGGCGCTCGCGAACAGTGCGACTACCGTTTTCGCTTTAAAAGCTGTCCGCACTGCGGCGCAGAAAACGACATTGCCGCGCGCCGCTGTCAGCAATGCGATCAGGTATTGGTTGACCCAGACGATATGCTCAAAGCCGCCTTGAACCTGCGCGATGCGCTGGTACTGCGCTGCGGAGGCATGCACCTAGCAAGTGGCCAAGACAGTAAAGGCGAATGGCTGGATATCACCTATTTCGATGAAGACGGCGCAGATGTCAAAGAACGCTTCTATCTGAGCACCAGCGCACAGCGGCACGTGTTTACCCTGCACTTCCTGCGTCAACATCAGCGCGCGCCAGGCGTGCCGTTGGCGTGGAAAAATGCCGACGATATCTTAAAGCAACAAGAGTTGCTGCGGCATCCCGACTTTGTGGTCGCGCGCCAGCAGGGAAAATACCTGAAGATCCGCGACAAAATCTTCGACTACCAAGGACGCTTTCGCAAAGCCCATGAGCTGCGTGGTTAAACACAAGACGATCATCAAGATCATGCGCAAGGATCAATAAGGATCGTTTTTAGGCAGTTTCTGGGCAAAATGTCAGCTCTCGCGTTGCGTCAGCGCCACAACGCTGCCAGAACAAGGCGCTAACTGACAGATTCAATTTGCGGTCAGGGTATAATTTCGGTAAAATCCGCCCTCGTTTTACTCGGGTTTAATGCTGGGTCGCCTGCGTTAAGCCTTTAACTAACCTTAAGTGAGAAACAATAATGTTCACTTTCAACGCTGAAGTTCGTTCTGACAAAGAGCAGGGTAAGGGTGCGAGCCGCCGCCTGCGTACTGCTAACAAAATCCCTGCTATCGTTTACGGTGGCAACAAGCCAGCAGTATCTATCGTTCTGGACCACGACGCTATCATCAACGTGCAAAAGAATGACGCTTTCTACAACAGCGAACTGACTCTGGTTATCGCTGGCGAAGAAGTAAAAGTTAAAGTTCAGGCTATGCAGCGTCACGCGTTCAAGCCAAAAGTAACTCACATCGACTTCGTTCGCGCTTAATTTTTTTCGCGCTTCGACCGATGAAAAAAACGCCGCAATTGCGGCGTTTTTTGTTATCTATCATTTGTCGCTCAAGAAGAAGAGCCACCACGGCGCTGCAGCTGATCACGCAAATTCGGTGGCGTGCCTTTGATAGTCAGGGTATCTGTGGCTGGATCCCAAAAAATTCGCTCCCCCATCAGTAAGGCATCAAAACTCAGCGTAATGCCACCGCCACTGCCGGTAAATTTGGTCAGTTGACGCAGTGTGCTGCGATCGGCCGGGAAGGTTTCTTCTAATGCGTAGTCTTGTTGCTCGGCAAACTGATAAAAGTTTTGCTCACCCACTTCTGGCAACTCGTTAGACAGCTCTTTCAGCGCAATCTCTTCGCCCGCTTGCAGCTGCTCATTACAATAGCTGTAAACCTTCTGGCGGTATTCCTGACGCTCGCTTTTATCCAACTGCGCTTCGGCGCAATAGTCATCCACCGCTTGCAGCAAGCCACGGTTTTGCGCCTTGGTATCTAGCCCTTCTGCCGCGCCAAGAAAATCCATAAAGAAGTCGGACACTTTACGCCCGACTCGGCCTTTGACGAAAGTCAGATAGCGTTGCGATTCTGGGTTGCTCTGCCACTCGGTCAGATCAATGCGCGCCGCCACATCCAGATGATTGATGTCCAGATACTGCGTCGTGCTCACATCCAGCGCTTCGTTGACGCGCATACTGACGCAACTGTTCAGTTGGGCAATGAATAGGTATTCTGACGCCAGATAGCGATATTGGCACATCACCACCACACCGCTTTCGGCAAACGGGTATTTGGACAACTCATCACGCAGCTGCGTGGTCGCCTCACGGGAAAAAGAGAGAAAATCGGTTTGCTGCTGAACCAGCGCCCGCAGCTTTTCGGCAAACTGGCTTTCAGTATCAAACAGGCCATACGCCTTACCGGCCTTAGCGGAATATACCCGGTGCAGTTCCTCCATCATCTGCTCAGTGGCGTCACTGACGGTCAGTAAGGAATCACGCAAGATCATTTGCAGCGTTGATTCATCTTGTTTGACCAGTTGGTGCAGTACGATATGGTTAACTTTAAGGGTCATGTTGCCGTTTCTCCGCATGCGCGTTGATTCATCAAAAGCCAAGCTTTTGTGAGGGTTTTGAATAAGGGGATATTGAATCACCCTGCCTCTCGCAGCGCAACCGAAAAGCAATCAACAGGTCAGTGCACAAAAAAGCAGAAATCGGCAGGCGCTTTAGGTATCATATTCCACTAAAACACCGTTATGAGCACAGTTTAATGCCACAAAAATCTCGTTACAGCGACGAAAAAGTCGAACAAATTCTGAATGAAATGATTGAAACTCTCGAGCGTCATCAGGTTCCGGTTGACCTGTCGCTGATGGTTTTAGGTAATATGGTCACTAACGTGATTAACTCCAGCATTGCCCCGGCACAGCGTAAAGTGATTGCACGCTCTTTTGCCGATGCACTGCTTTCTTCTGTTAAAGAAGAGAAACTGCAATAAATGACAGGGGTGGCAGAAGCCTGATGTTCAAGACCGGCCCGCAGTACCGAGAAAAAGTGTCCCAGATGATTACCTGGGGACACTGGTTTGCCTTATTTAACATATTGGCGTCACTGGCGATTGGTAGCCGCTATTTTCTGGCCGCCGACTGGCCACCGACACTATTCGGACGGGTCTATGCCTTTGTCAGCTGGATCGGGCATTTTGGTTTTTTAGGCTTTGCCGCTTACCTGCTAATTCTGTTCCCGCTCACCTTTGTGGTGATGTCGCAACGGATCTTACGGCTGGTTGCTGTCATTCTGGCGACCAGCGGTCTTACCTTATTATTGGTTGATACCGAAGTTTTCAGCCAATTCCACTTGCACCTAAGTCCAGTGGTGTGGGAAATCCTCGTCAATCCTGATGACGGCGAGCTTTCGCGCAATTGGCAGCTACTGTTTGTGGCCGTTCCACTTATCTTCTTGATTGAGCTACTGTTCGCCAACTGGAGCTGGAACAAGCTACGCAGCCTGAGCCGTCGTACCTTCGACCGCTATTTTGCGGTGCTCTTTATCGCCTGCTTTATTACCGCACATCTGGTGTACAGCTGGGCCGATGCGACTTTGTATCGCCCAATCACCATGCAAAAGGCCAACCTGCCGCTGTATTATCCAATGACCGCTAAGCGCTTTTTGGAGCGTTATGGTTTCTTGGATCAGGCTGAATACGCCCAGCAACGCAGCCAATTCGGCAGCCCAGATGCCTCAACCGTTCACTATCCACGTGAAGATGTGAACTACCAAATTCCGGCGGGCGCACCTCGTTATAATGTCTTGATGATTGTGGTCAATGGCCTGCGTGCAGATGCCCTCAATCCGCAAGAGATGCCAGCGCTTAATCAGTTTGCGGATGGCGCACAGCGCTTTACCAATAACTTTAGCAACGGCAATAATGCCAATAGCGGCCTGTTCGGGCTGTTTTATGGCATTACACCAACCTATTTGGATGGCATTCTCTCGATTCAAAAATCCTCAGAAATGATCGATTTGCTGCAAAAGCAGAACTACCAAATGGGTCTGTTCTCTGCCAATGGCTTCGCTGCCCCGCTCTATCGACGTTCGCTGTTCAATGGTTTTTATCTACCGAAAAACCATCCGAAAAATCTAGTAAAAAGTGATGCTGCCGTAACACAGCGTTGGCAACAGTGGGTTACCCAACCGGATCGTAAAGAGCCATGGTTTGCCTACGTCAATTACAGCGTGCCGGCCGCCTTCGATAAAGCCATCAGCCAGCGCAGCCGTGGATTGGAAAACAGCAACGAAGATGCTATTCAAGCTACCAGCGCCACTGAGCTAGAAGCTAAATACGCCGAAGCCGTCACCAGTGTGGATGAGCAATTGCAGAAGGTATTTACCACATTGCAGCAAGATAACCTGCTGCAAAGTACCATTGTAATTATCACCTCGGATCACGGCATGGAATTTAACGAGACCGGCCATAACCGCTGGGGTTATAACCAAAGTTTTAGCCCGTATGAGCTGCGTGTGCCATTGGTCATCCATTGGCCAGGTAAACCTGCCGCCACGGTGCAAAAACTGACCAGCAATCTGGATGTATCCACCACGTTGATGGAAGATTTGCTGCACGTGACCAATCCAGCCTCAGACTACTCGCAGGGTGAAAACCTGTTTGCGCCTGAGCGCAAAAATAACTGGATCTTGGCCGGTGACGCGAATCAGTTGGTGATCATCAGCCCAGATCAGCAGATGCAGTTGGATAACCGTGGTCAGTTCAATGCCTATGACAACAATTACAAGCCATTGCCGGAAGACAAACCACGGCTGGCGGTATTGCTGCAAGCATTGAAAGAAGTGCGGCGATTTATCACTGACTAAGCGGTTGTAGGTCATCAGTACATGATGACCTACCCACAGACCGGCGCGCATATTGATGCTGACATCCGCCGCGTAGTCCGGTTCTGTGAGCCGGCTGGCAGCTTTGTGGCTTTTTTAATTTGCCGACTTGCATTTATCCATTAAATCAGTAGGATAGCATTCAGTCGGCATGTAGCGCAGCCCGGTAGCGCACTGTCATGGGGTGTCAGGGGTCGCTGGTTCGAATCCAGTCATGCCGACCAAAAATTCCCTTAAAACCAGCCTATACGGCTGGTTTTTCTTTTTGAATCAAATGCAATGCTAAATTTCGGACATAAAGAGGAAACCTCCTCGCGTAGAGCTCCAAATAAGTTATCCCCACAACTGCGCGCCCCTCTCCCCTATTTAACCGCTTATGCTTTCCTTGCCAATACTGTGGAATGCCCACAACACCCCTGCCTTATTAAATCTTTCTTACATCAGGATGCGGCATCAGAAAATTGTCAGCGCAAAAACGCGAACAGCATCACTCTCATGGAAGAGGGCGTAGATGGTGGGGTAAAAGAGCAATAGCCCCAACACAGGGAATAAATCAAAAAAGATCATTAGATGGAAAAACATAAAAAAGCACCAGCACCGAGGGTAATGGTACTGGTGCAGCAACCCCACGCGCTGCCAATGCTATACGTGGTGCTGAATTCATATGCTACCCGTCGATAATATAAGTCTATCAGTCGTGTTTCATGGAGGAATTATGGTTGTGCGGTAAATATCACAAATTGAAGCGCAGGATGAACCAAAATGTCGCAACTATAACCCAATATATCTCTATCCAGATGATTGCCTGAGCAATTTAAAATCTGCATGGGCAACTTATTGAGTATGGCCAGAAAGTGAAGTGTCCCTATATTATTTTTTCACTCTCAGTGAGTTACTCCATCAATTTTTTTGGGGAAACTCATATTTAACAAAAAAGTGACTACCATAAAAAACAGCCCACACGAGCCGGTGACTGTCAGCAATGCAATGGCGCGAGAGAAAAGTAAGTTAGCCCCCCAATATAAACGAACAAAAAAGACCATCCATAAAAAATCACTCTCCGCTAATCTTATTGCTTGCTCTAATGATTGCGCATGGAAACTGCCCAAAATCAATAATGCCATGGCGAGGGTGATAAGCAGAGAAACAATCAAAATGGTTGTTCTTTTCATAGTTATCCCCTACCTAAATCGCATTCAATGCCAATGATTGTATGGAGAACGTAAAAGCGGGTAAACACATGAATGTTCGATTTTGTGATAATAATGAATATGATTTGTATCAGAATATATGGTTGATACTTGCAGCATCACTTCGAAACAACGCTCAATCATACGAGTTCACTTACTGAAAATAATCACACACGGTAATTACTCATGGATATTATTTCCTGACTATTATTTGGGCAGTGATGAACAAAAGTAATTTCGTTACGGATTAAGCCATACTGATACGCTTTCATACGTGATCCATGCCCGAGATCTCGCTAACGTAAAGGCAGAGTTAGTCCTCTGTCTTTTTAGTATTTCACTGCATTCATTTCTCCTGTGTGTTGAATTTCCCTCGCCAGATCCGTATCTGGCTTTTTTTTGCCTTGCATTCCAGAGTAGCTAACCACCGCATGCCAAATTGGCCATAAAAAAAGCCCACTGTGAACCAGCGGGCTTACTTTAACGTAAAAAAATCGAGTTTTAGTTACTTCAGTACTGCCAATGCCGCGGCATAATCGGGCTCATTAGCCACCTCAGCAACCAATTCACTGTGTAGTACTTGATTGTTTTCATCCAGCACAATCACAGCGCGCGCCGCTAATCCGACCATTGAACCGGTAGCGAAGGCTACCCCGTAATCTTGCATGAAGGATGCGGAGCGCAGGGTTGATAACGTGATGACATTTGCTAGCCCTTCTGCACCACAAAAGCGCGCTTGCGCAAACGGCAAGTCCGCTGAAATGCACAACACGACCGTGTTATTCAAGCCAGATGCCTCAGCATTGAACTTACGTACCGACGTGGCACACACTGCAGTATCAATGCTTGGAAAAATATTTAAGATTTTACGCTGCGCACCAAAGCTGGCCAGCGTGACATCATTCAGATCTTTATCCACCAGCGTAAAAGGCTTGGCCTGTTCGCCTTTAGCGGGGAAATGCCCGGCGACTTCAACCGGAACGCCTCTGCGGGTAACCGTTGTGCTCATGTCCAATCCTTGCTTGCCTAGTTAATTAACCTCTTGAGTATAACCAAGGGACACAGCGACAAACACAGAGAAAGTAGAGGGTTTTGTAAGCGCCTACTGCGTACTGTCATGATTAGTTTACTTTAGTGGGTAAATCTGCGGGCTAAAGATAAAAAAATGCACCGCTATCGGGAGAGATAACGGTGCAGCTATTCCACGGGAGGCCAGAGCGATAACGTGGCGCTTGAAATTACCTATTACGTTATTACCTTACCTATTTATTGATTGTGGTCACATATACCAATACAGATTGCGGGAAATGCATCACATTAATACTTCTGAAATTAATGTATTAGCATTTCAATTTTCCATCTGTATCAGCATTTGCAGCATCTTATTGAATTACCCGCCAACCCAACCACAGGCTATACATGGCTGCTCAGGGAACTACCAGATGAAGTTGCTCTGCTCAATATGAATTACCAGCTCTCTACTGATTGCAAACCTGGCATGACGGGCTGCGATGGCAAAACCATTCTTCAACTGCTCGGGATTGAAAAGGGGCATGGTGATTTAGTCCTGCAATATGCAAGACCTTTTGAGAGGCTCTCTCAGCAAACGTACAGTATTAAGATTAGCGTCACTGAGTAATTATCGACTGCACTTCTCTAATGAATGGCCGGCTCAAAGATGCGTTGAGCCGGTTATGGCACTATGATCTACTATTACTAATAAATCATAATGTTAGCTTATGTCGCTTAAATTTTATTTTGCGGAGTAGACTCTTCTGCTGATGACTCCTTTTTATCAATAAAAGTCATTATCAATAAATGGCGGATCATCCAATAAAAGAGCACACACGAAGAAATGATCGTTAAAGAAACGATGACTCTTGCCACCTCTAGGCCAATGCCAAAGAAAAGTCGCATGAGAAAAACCATCCACATGAAATTATTTTCTGCGGAAAACATCGCATGACTGAGACTTGATGCTTGAAATATTCCCAGCATCAAAGTGACAGCAACAATAGTAATAATAAATGAAATAATACTAATGTACTTTTTTGTCACTAAAGCACCAACCGTTCAAGAGGCCAGATTGAAGGAGAGGATTGTATTGATAAAGATCACAAGAGTAAATATGCATTTGCATGCGCAGAGTAATTTCATTACATATCACATGTAACTCGATTATTGTGTGATGATTTAGAGGTCAGTAAAAGTAATTTTCACTAAGATACTTTCACCTCTAAAATAGATTGACAATATGGAAAAGCATTAATTGCATTTTTAACTCGCTCTTTGCCTACGAATTGGCGGCTCACTTGAAATACAAACTACTCTCACTTACGGTTTAGGCCACAAACGTAGGAATAGTGAAGATAAGAGTTGCTCACACAATAAATACGAGCAGACCGCAACGAGTAAATAACAGGCTGCCAGCAGACTTTCGAAGAATGACGGGTGAATGCTCGAAGATAAGAATAAAAACGCAGCCAAATACTTTATCTGTTTAATCGCCTCATCCATGACGGTATGGCTGAATGCATGCTGCATAATACCGAGAGAAAAAAGCAAAATAAAATATGCGCATACAATAGCCAATACTCTTGCTATCGCCAGATTCCAGAAACGTCCTTGCACTAGCATCCATCAACCCTCATTGCTTATTTAAGCAAAACAATAGACATGTTATTCATCCCGCATCAAAACCAAGCTGAAAATGTCATTAAAATCAATGGATAATACAGGAGTTATGACCGCTTAGCTACCATAAAGCAAGAGACAGATAACAGCGTTATGCCATACAAAATCAGTTTTAAACAAATATGTTTTTCTCGTCGACTTTTGTCGCAATTTTATGCCACGCATGCATTTATAAAAAGAATACCAATAAACCAATGCATAAATAATTCGTAAAGTTGAGCGTGGTCGTTTCTTGATAGTTCTAACATTTATTGCGTAAAAATAAAGGCCATCATGATGGATGGCCTTTACGCTTTTTAAAATAATCTACTTGTGTAGACAATACTCAAGATTCTGAATCTTAAGCCGAGTACAGTGAGTTGATAGATTGGTGCAATTTTTCAGCAAGCTCTGATGATGCATATTTCTCTGTAATCACTTCGATATAAGCACCCGTACCGCAAGTTTCAGCTTGGTGAATTGCGGCATCCAACTCCTCACACGTCGTGACACGAGCGGTAAACCAGTTTTCACATCCCATCGCCTCTGGCAGTTTTTCATATTTCCACTGCGCCAGATCGTTGTAATAAATGTCACCATCTTTGCACAATAAACGCTCGATTAAGTATCCATCATTATTGAGGACAAAAATCAGCGGCTTCAAGCCAAAACGATAAAACTGGCTAATCTCCTGCGCGGTCAGCTGGTGTGAGCCTTCACCGGTAATCAATACCGTACGTTGCTCTGGTCCCGCCATTGCCGCACCAAAGGCCGCAGGGGTCGCCCAACCAATCGCGCCCCACAAAGTTTGGTTGTGGAAAGTCGAACCCTGTGGCATACGAGCAAAACCTAAGCCCATAGATGATGTACCGGTTTCAGCCATCAAAATGTCATTCGGTTTGAGCATTTGTTGCCAACGTGAATAAAGATATTCTGCCGTAATCTTGCCACTGGCAGTCACTACTGGCAGTGTTGTAACTTTTGGTGCATGTGCAGGGAAAGCTTTTTTACTGACTTTTTTAGCCACCGCCTCTAGCACATCCTTCATTAGCACTCGGTTATACACAGCCCCGCCGATTTGCACTGACTCCGGCATGATGGCAATACACTTACGGCTATCAAGCCGCGCAGTAAATGCGCCAGTGTTGAAATCTGACATAATCGCGCCGATTCTCAACACACAATCGCTGCTTTCAACAAAATCACGGACATTCGCATCCATCAAATTGCCGTTATACATCCCGATATAGTTGGAATGACTTTCATCCAGCACGCTCTTATCCATCATCATGGTGGCAAACGGCAGGTTCGCCGCTTCAATCAGACTCAGCGTTTCTTGACGCACACCATGACGCGCTAAGTAGATCCCTGGCAGCACGCAAGCTTGCTGACTGTTATTCAAGCGATCAACCAGAATATCGACCACTTCAGTCAGTACCACAGGATCGCTGCTTTCTGTCACCGCGGCAGGCACAGCCATTTCCACTACAGGCATGGTGGCATAATCACTCGGGAAAACCATGTATACTGGTTTACGGTAACGCAGAGCCGCAGCAATCAAGCGTTCCGTTTCAGCCACACAGTTTTCCGGAGTCATAATTGCACGAGCACACACAAACGGCGCAGTGGCTTCATAAAACGTGGTGAAATGACCATCACCCAATGTGTGGTGTACGAGCCCGCCTTGAGCTTGCACACTGCTTGCCGGCATACCTACCAAGTGGAAAATCGGCAGCGATTCGGCAAATGCGCCCGCAATGCCACTGATAGCACTGAGCTCCCCCACACCAAAAGTGGTACTCAACGCAGCCATACCATGAATACGAGCATAGCCATCGGCTGAATATGCCGCATTCAACTCGTTACAGTTACCAATCCAGCGCAGGCGATTATCTTCACACACCGCATCTTCGATAGGAAAAGCATAATCACCAGGAACACCGAAAATATCACTGATGCCCAGATCGTACAGGCGGGACAGTACATGTTGAATAACAGTCTTAGCCATAATATTTTCCTCAATTAATTTATGCTAACAAACGAGGTCGTTTGCGTAATTGCAGTATTTGTTTATCCCTCGCATAATGGAAATGCTTTATTTTTATCGCCCTCATAACCAAACGTTATTCACTTGGGATTAACATGAATTTACGCGAGCTCCGATATTTTATTGAAGTGGTAAAAAATAATGGTTTTGGCCGTGCTACAGAAACGCTGCATGTCACGCAACCCGCGATTAGCCGGGCGATTAAGCAACTTGAGGATGAGTTAGGCGGGGAGCTATTAATTCGTGAATCGCGCGGGGTTCGTTTAACCGATCGTGGACGTATTTTGTTACGTTATGCTGAAAACATTCTGCAGCAGGAAAATAATTTACACATAGAGCTGAATGATATCAGTGAAGAAATTACTGGGATATTAAAAGTAGGGCTACCACCTATTATTGGCGCAGTTTATTTCCCAGAAATATTATTTACTTTTCGTAAACGTTGTCCCAAAGTCGAACTTGAAATTGTTGAAATGCCAACTCCGCAATTAGAGGATGCTCTGCATAGTGGTGCTATCGAAATTGCAGCAGCAATGTTACCCATGCATGCTGAAGGGTATAAAATTCAAAAATTTGCCACCGACTCTTTGGTGATGGTCGCTCCACGTCAGCATCCATTAAGTCAGAAAAGTCATGTCTCTATTGTGGAGCTCGCCCGCGAGCCCTTTATCCTGTTTGCCGAGCAGTTTAAAGTCAATGAGTTAATCTACAGTGCCTTCGGGTTACATGGGCTAATTCCCAAGGTCGTTGGCCGCAGCAGTAACTTTGAATTGGTTACGGCCATGGTACGCTCCGGTATGGGAATTTCATTGCTTCCGGCATCCGTCTGGCAAAACAAAACTGCGTCCGACTTTGCTGCGATCCCAGTGAGCGATCCGCCCCTGCCTTATGACGTCGGGTTAATTCGCCGCTCTGGAGATGTCATCAGCCGAGGTTGTGAGGCGTGGATTGAGGTGTCGGCGAATATTCTACATTTTGATGTCTCGCCTGATTTTATTCTGTAATTACCGTTGCCTGCTCTATCGATAACAGATAGAGCCATGCCTTATCATGGCTCTATTTAATACTTAAAGATCACTTAATCTCTATTTGAGAAACGCGATACCAGCCCGACGCTTGCTTGCCTTCATTGGCCAAATTCAACGCTGGCTTTTGGTAAGCATTGGTAAAGGTTAACTCCAGTGCATAATTGCCTGCCGGTATTTTTTTCGGCAACGTGATGCTGTCTTGGGTCTGATGCTCACCCGGTAGCCACTGACGAATATCACTGCGGCTAGTCCATTGCTTAATCACGTTACCCTTCGCGCCCACTAAGCGATAGTTCAGCGGATAATGAACATACGCGGGTGCCACCCCCTCATTACGCCACTCTCCGGTCAACGTCAGCGTGCGTCCGGGTGCAATGGTGGCCGGATGGGTCAAGCTTTGCAATGCAATGCGATATCCCATTTTCTTTAGTGCGTTGTCTACGATATCGCGATACTCGGCGGGGATCGGGTCAGACTTCAGATTGAGTGTCGACATGTGCTGTGCCAGAGCCCAATCAAAGGTGGCTTGCACTTCCGCACGCGTATAGTGCTGAATAGTCTGCCACTGCGACATCTTCCCGCACACTTCAAAACTCACCGGCGCGTGCTGCCATGCGCTATCCACGGGCGCCCCTTCGGCGGCGGCTTGCTGCAAGCGCTGCGGATACTCATCACGCATATGGCTCCACGTATCGGAGAAATTATGCCAATCACCGAGGCAATCTGCGCGCCAGCCAGTGCCCTGCTTCAGCGCATAGGCAAAGCTATTGGGTTCATTGATCAACATGATTTTGGGCGTATCAGGGAAGGCTTTAAGGTGCATATCCACATAAGCATTTAACTGCTCGGGCGTGTAGCGCTGCGCCAATGGCTCTTCTTGTGGAAAATTACTCAGATGCCATTCGCCCCACGAGCCGACCACACCAATATCAATGTAGGCCAACTGCGGATTCCCGTTATAACGCGCGCCCAGTGCATTGAGCAGTTTCGCGGCATATTGCTGAAACACCGGATCGGCATAATCGGGCACAAACGTGGATTTATCAGCAGTCCAATTGCCGCGAATCGGCTTATCAATCAGCCAGCGCGGTAGTTTTGAGCCACTGGTCGGCTCATCCAAATCCATCACCCGCAATGCAATTTGCTTGGACGGTGTTTGCGCCTTGGCTTTGGCTATGATGCTATCGAGCATGGCAAAGTTGATTTGCCCTTCTTGCGGCTCCAGCTCATCCCAATAAAAACGGTAATAATCCACCGTAGTGGCAGGATACTGCTCTGGGGTTTGCAATGGCATGCCCCAGTTATCCTGAAATGTCTCTACCCCGACTCCGGGGTTGGTCAAAATGGTATCCAGCGGCTGAGGATGTACAGTAATCATACCACTCTCGGCAGCTTGTGCACCGAAGGTACACAGTAGCAAGCCCAGCCAATATATCGGTTTCATCAGCTTCCCTTATCCATTGGCACCCAGGACGGTGTGGCGAAACCAATCCCAAATACCAAAGGAATAATCTTTAAAAATATCAATGCCAAGCGCCGATTTGATGAGATAAAGCACCAAAACCGCCGCGGCAAATGTCACGCCGATAGCCAACAGAACCAACAGCGTGCGTAAAAAACCAGACAGTCGCCCTTCCCGCCGCACCTGAGTTCGGCGATCACGACCTAACAAAAACACCACGTAATAGCGCCAGCGCGAGAACCCAAACGTTTTACGCACATCCACCACATGGCGATTAGCAACATTCATCAGGATCACGGCATGCTCGAGCTGGTCTTTCTGCTCTGCCGTGAGACTCGCCAACATCTCATCACCGAGCGCTAAATGCAGACGGCGGATCACCGCCTCTTGCGCCGGGGTTCGCCCTGAATGGGATGCGGCAGCTTGTTGTTCGCTTTTCACCATGCCTGTCTCATTGTTGATTCGTGGGTTTGCAGTATTGTGGATGATTTAGTGTTGCTCTGTGAGCCGAGTGCTTTTGTTCCACGCTTGATGTGTCGCTATTCGCCCTGCACCTATCGATAAGCCTGTCGATAAGTCTGTCGATACACTTCGGCAGTCTGCCGAGCAATCTGCTGCCAATCATACAATGCCAAATAATGGGAATAATCCGGCGGAGTGGGCGCCTGCTGATCTAACTGCGCTTGTAGCGCGTGCGCCATCGCGCTGCTATCCCCTACAGGGATATAGCACTCATCTGGCAACTTCACCGCTAGGTTAGCCGGAATGTCACTCACACGAACCGGCAAACCATACGACATAGCTTCCAGCAGTGCGATCGGCAAACCTTCATGGTAGGACGGCATCACAAACAAGCGCGCCTGCGAAAACACGGTACGCAGTGCATCGCCAGAGAGAAAGCCGGTCATGATCACGCCCGGTGTCGCCGAAGCTTGCTCTTTTAACTTGCGGCTATACGGCGTTTCATGGTCAGCATCACCGACAATCACTAATGGCAATGGTGTCTGCAACTGACGATAGGCAGCAATCAAATCATGCAGCCCCTTCTCTTCCACCAGCCGACCGACCGCCACCAGATACTCTCCAGCCGTCAGCCCATGCGTGGCTAAAATTTCGCTACGCTTGGCCTCATCAGGCAATTGGGCTGGCTCCACCCCATTAAAAATCAGGTGCGCGTCGTGGCGCTGATACTGTTTTTTAATCAGATCGTTAATCACCTCCGAGATCACAATGACCTCATTGGCATAAGTCACCGCCCATTTTTCGCCTAACCGCAGCATGGCTTTAGCCAGTCCGCCCCACTTCAGACGCTCGTAATCGGGGCCATGATGAGTAAAGACCACTTTTTTACCCAGCAGGCGCAATAATGGCACCACTAAACCCGGACCAATGGCATGCACATGCACGATATCACAGCGGTGAAAACGGCTGTACAAGGCGGCCAATACCGAATGCACAATCGCCTCAAGGGATTTTTTCCTCGGCGCGGGCAAGGCGCGCAGCTGCACACCACGGTATTCACTGCGAACATAATCCACATACGGCGCACGCGCTAATACCGTGGCCTGCCATTCTGACTCTTGCAACAGTGCCGGATACAGCGCCTGACAGTGGGTTTCGACGCCACCCAAGACATTCGGGATCCCACGGGTGCCCAGCACCATCACGCGCGGTGCGGCAGATGAGGCTGTAGAGTGCGGCGCAGATGCCGGATCGATTTCCGAATTTGAAACAGCCATGGGCTGATGACCTCTTGATGTAATTCAGTAAGATGTACGCTGTTACTCTGGGTGCAACTCGCGGTATAAGGCTATCAGTGCCGCTTGATGAGCTTGCAATGTGTAGTTATCCAGCAGATGCTGGCGTGCATGGCGGCCCATCTGGTGAGCCAGCGCGCTGTCTTGTGCCAAGATATCCATTTTAGCCGCCAGTTCATCGGCATCGGCAAAACCGAATAAAAAGCCCTCTTCACCATCACGGATTTGCTCAGGGATCCCACCGATGCGCGTGCCCAAGACCGGTTTGCCCCACGCCATGCCTTCTAATACCGACATCGAACAGTTTTCGTAAATCTCAGACGGCACCACCACCGCGCGGCAATGGCGCAGCTGCGCATTGAGCGCCTCGCCCTGCATAAAGCCCAACAACTGCGCGTGCGGATAGTGCTGTTGTAAATGCGCCTGCAATGGACCTTCGCCCACGATATGCAAAGCGGCGGGATGACGCATCTTCTGCTGCGCTTTGGCCAAGGTTTCGACGCCTTTTTCCGGCATTAAACGGCCTAAAAACAGGAAATAGCCCTGATCATCTTCTGCTTTGGCTGGCGTAATCGCGCTGGCATCCATCCCATTAACAATGACGCGGATGTCAGCATGCGGTAAACGGCGACGGATCATACCGGCCATAAATTGGCTCGGCGCGATAAAGACATCCACATCCTGATAGCTTTTGCGCCACAGGTGATATTGCGCTTCCAGCGACAGCAGCAGGCTTTTACCCAGCGAGCCGTCTTGGCAGCGATAACAGGTCGCATTCCATACCGAGCCTTGCGAGCACAGCTCACACGGCTTGCCGTCTCGCAGCATCTTATAACTTGGGCAGGCAATTTTCAGGTCGTGCGCTGTCAACACCGTTTTGCAGCCCATCTGCTTGGCAACCCGAATAATCGATGGCGTCAGCTGATGATAAATATTGTGGAAATGCACAATGTCGGGCCGCTCTTGGCGGATCAATGCAGCTAATTTAGCGCACGCTTCCCGGTTATGGATAAAGTTAGCCGCGATTTTCAGGCTATCCAGAGCATTATGGTCGCGATCGAGCTCCACATTGGAGACAAAAAAATCCGCCTGCGGCGATGGAAAATTCCGCGCATGCTGCATCGAAAAATCGATCACTTCAACGCCCGCCGCCTGTAGCATCTCCCGCTCTTGAAACAGAACGGTTTCCGCGCCGCCTTTGCGGAAAAAGAATTTGTTAACCAGCAAAATCTTCATGCTTGCCTCGTTTCGTTCCGATTCTCGGATCCGAACACGCTCCTGTTACTCGGTTATCTGTCGCCCGTTATTGGTGAGTTCTATTCGCATGCTTAGGGATTAATCACCCGATGCTCAGGGTATTCACGTGGTGATTTGGGCGTTAAAAATAGGCCTCGTGCCAACCCAGCGGCATACACCGTCAGATTCAGCACACTGCGCAGCGCATCCACCAAAGAGCGATTTTTCACTGTTTTCAGGCCGACAAAGGCCAACAGCGGTAATACAGCTACACCCGCAATCCAACCGTTGCCCACTCCCGCAGACACCAGCAGTGCCAGCAATAACAGCAGCAGATACAAGCCAAACACCAGCTCGTTACGGATCACGCCTAATACTTCACGCAAGTAAGGCTGGCCCCACGCACTACGCACCAGCTCGCCACTGGCAAACAGGTAGCCCAGTTTCCAACGAAACTTCAGCAGCGCCAGCGAACCCATGGTGTAAGAGGTATGATGGAAAAACGGCACCGCCAGACGATGCAACTTGTAACCGGCATGACGAATGCGAATACCCAACTCGGCCTCTTCATAGGCGTGTAAATTGCGGTTGGTCAGATAACCAATCTGCTCGATAACACTGCGCCGGTATAAGCCACCGCCGCTTAGCCATTGGCAATCACCTAACGGATAAATCCGGTGCAGACGCTGTTTGCGCGATTTAAATTCGTAGCTGGTAGCGTCATCCATCTCAACTTGTCCGGCCACGCCAGCATACTGCGGTTGTTGCTGTAAAAATTGCACTGCCGCCGGTAAAAACTCCGGCGCTAACTGCATATCGCCATCCAGCAACAAAACATAATCGCCTTGGCTAAACAGATAACCTAAATGCGCCCCCACCCCGCAGCAGCGCTCTTCGGCGTGCTGCAGCGAAACCACGGTCACCCCGCGCTCGCTGGCAATTTGAGTGGTGTTATCGGTCGATAGGCTGTCTGCCACGATGATTTTATGTGGGTAATCTCCCATGCCGGCGCGCACGCTATCAATGGTGCGGCCAATGCCGTCTTGTTCGTTGAAGGTTTTGATGATGACGGAGATAAACGGTAATGAATTCATTGTGCTTCACCACTTTGTGCGACCTGATAAACCGCGTTGCGGATCACCAACATGGCCCCCAAGACAAAATAAAACAAAAATTGCAGCATCGGGATGAGCATCAGTAACTGACTGTAAGGCAGGCTTAACAAGCAGGCGATGGTAAACGCGACAAACGCCGGCTGATAACTCACCAATCGCACATCGGCTTCGCTCATGGCGGCACGCTCCAGCAGCGGCTTCGGCCACGCCAGCACACAAGCGCCCCCAAATAGCGCAATAAACAGCACACTGCCCGCCAACCCCAATTCCCACAGCATCATGCTGAGCGAAGTAGAATCGAGCAGCACATTGAACACCAGATTCAGATAGCCCGGTGCGACCGTGCTCCCGTGGTTAGTGGTATTTAAGCCATAACCAAACAGCACATTACTAAAACCATGCAAATCTGCATTGGCCGCCCAGAAGAAAAAGGTGGTCATCCGACCCAGTTCGCCGGTTTCTGGGTTGATATGGTGCGGGTCAAAAATATAGCTCAGGGAATCCAAGAACAGATCCAGCGCCCCATTGGTTTGCCCCGCCCCAAAGGCCGATGAGTAGGATGCGGCCAAGATGATCACCGCCAGCGCTAAAATTAGCGCCAAACCCAACGCAATCAACAGCAGCTTTTTCAGATCGAAGCTTTTCATCCCACGAATATAGCTAGGCGACAGCCAAACCAGAGCCAACAGCAGCGGCGCAAGGAAAATGACAAACTTGATTTCACCCAGCACACACAGGCCAAAAGCCAGCAGCAGGTGCAGCGCCAGCGACCCTTTACTGGTCAGCCCGTATTTAAACTCCGACAATTTAAGCAGCATGATCAGCAAGCAAAACATACCGAGCGCTCCGGTATTCCCCCCGCCAAGCGGATCGCCGCCAAACGTGCCGACCACCGAATCCCACTTTTCAAACTCGCCTTTCACCGCCACGCGATGCGGCACTACCACTAAAATCTGGTACACCACCACCGGAATTTGCAGATAGAACACCCAATAAAAACAACGTGTAATACGATAAATCTGCGATTCGCGGCAAAAGCCCAGCAGCAAGGCAGGGAAGATCAGTGACAGCGCCAGTTCATTTTTCATGCCGACAATGGTCACAGCCACGCCGTTTTGCAGCAAAGTGGTTAACAGCGCCAATAAAAAGAAACCGGCAAACAGCACCAGCAATAAGGTTGTCGAGTGATCCAGATGCAAGGGGCTATAGCGGGTTTGCAGTGGCAGCAGGAGCACCATCCCTAGTGCCAACAAAAAGGGCAGCCACAAAAAGGCTGACACTCCAGTAAAATATTGCGCCAACCCGCACACCACCAAGGTAGTGAACAGGTAGCCTTGCATGTAGGTCGCGGTGTTCATCCGCGCACACCGTGCTGCGTGAGCAAACGCGCGCGATGATTCACACGCAAGTAGATAAAGGCATAACGCAGCGCCGTAAGTGACGCATAGGCTAACACTGCCAGCGAATAGTTCGGGTAGAAATACGGCAGAACCAACAGAGATAGCACTACTACCAGCAATTGCTCAATTTGGATCCGCAAAAAGTACCCCGCCGAGCCATACACCAGTTCAATGACGGTCAGCGGGCAGATAGCCAGCGCGGTAAAGACATATGGCAGCATATAGCGCGAGGTTTGAATCGAATCCACCCATTGGCTGTCGAAAAAAGCATGCATAATGAGGGGATAGAAAATCCAGATCCCCACTACGGCTGCCGCGCCCATGCCAAGCAGCAACCAACGCACTTTGGCAAATTCCGCCGCATTAAAGTGCTGATGACGAAAATCCACCGACCAGCGCGAAAACACCGAGTTACGCACCGCATTGCCGATAATCTGCACCGGTGCTAAACAAAAACGGGTCACCACAGCAAAGTAACCGGCTACCAGCGGAGAAAACCAGTAATTAACCAACATCACTGGCAAGTTCGCGGTGGCCATCGCCAGCACCTCGGCACTGCCGATGCCACTCAAATGCACCCGATGTGTACGCCAATAAGCCACGATGGCCGTTAACGACGCATCGCGGCGCTGCAAGCGGCGCATATCAAAGGCATTCAGTAGCCACGCACCAATCACCACAAACAGCAGCAGCGCCCACGCCCAGTAGAAAATGCCGGCCGACGGCGCTAATGCCAAACACACCAGTACCGTTAACGACGCCGAAATGCGCTGCAAGCCCAAACGCTGAAAGTGTTCGCTACGCAGTGCCAGATTTTCTGCTACCAAAATCAGCGCATGGGTGACGGTTAGAAGATAAGTCGTCCACGGGTTGAGGCTAAAAAAAGGCAACATCAGCAAGGTATACGGCAGTGGGATCAGCCACGCTTGCAGCAGGCAAAACATCACCGATGCCGGTACCTCTTCATCGGTCACCTTGGGCAGTAACAGCTGAGCGGCAAACATGGCCACTTGCGCGCCAATCAAGGCCACGCTGTAAGTCAGGGCGTATGTGCCCACTTCATTCATGCCAAATTTGTGTGAAATCAGCCAGACCGACACCGCCCCGATCACCTGCGAGATCACCGAGGCACCACCAATGGTGGTGGCACTTTTAATCAGACTCATACACGAACCACGTTTATCACGGTAACTAGACTCATCAGGGCAATCACATTCATTATGGGCGCCGAATTCATTATGGTAGCAAGCTCGCGTCGCCCTGATCGGCAACGTGCGATGCCGGTTGCCCACCGGCTGGCAGCAAGTTCTCTGCCCCTTCCACCAATGATTCCGGTACCTGATTGAGCACCAAACCGGCCAGCGTGATCTGCTGTTGCTGCAGCGCCTGCAAACCCGACAAAATCTGATTCGTCGGCAGCTCACGAGATTTCACCACATACACGCATCCATCCACGTAACGGCCCACCAGCAGCGCATCTTTGCAAGTCGTAACCGCCGGAACATCAATGATAATGCGCGCGTAGTAGCCACGTAGCGCTTGCAACAATGCCGGTAATCGCTCGGAAGACAACGCCAGCAGCGGTGATACCGTCGGCTTACCCGCCGGCAATAGCGCCCAAGGGCGATCCGCAGTAGCCGGTAAAATGGCTTGGTTTGCTTCCGCCGTACCGGCCAGTATCTCCGCCAGCCCCGGTACACCGGTAGCCGCAAAACTGCGGCTGACATGACCATCGCGCAAGTTAGCATCAATCAGCAAGGTAGGCAGGTCTTGGGCCAACGCCGCCCCGAGTAAGGCGCTGATCGTGCTGCTACCCTCGCCCGTAGCCGTCGAGCTCACCATCAGTAACGGATAAGCGTGTGGTTGCAACAACAGGGCGGCACGCAGTCCATCCACCGATTCGCTAAGCTGCGGCTCTAAACTGCTCAAGCGCACCATATCTGGTAACGTCAGTGTGGTGTCTGCAAGGCGCACAATCTCGCCTAAAGGCGCACTCCCCAAACGGCGCTCGGCTTGGGTCAGCGTATCCACGGTATTAGCCAGCGACGCTTTCACCACCACAAAACACACCGCCAGCACGCCGCTAAATGCCGCCACCATAATCAGGAATAACGGCTTATTCGGTTTGGCTGGATGCAATGGCTGCTCGGCAGGCTCAAACAAGGTCGCGCTGGCTTCGGTATACGTACTATTCGCCTGCGTTTCTTGTTGGCGCTGGTAAAACGCGTTGTACAACTCGCGGGTTTTATTCAGATTGTTTTTCAGGTTGTCATATTCAGCGGTTTGTTCGGCCAATTGGCTGAACTGCGCTTTTTTCTGCACTAACGCCTGTTGAAATTGCTGCTCTTTTTTCAGCGCCGCTTGATAACGCTGATAAATCCCGTCAGCAATTTCTTTTAATACCACCTGCGTCTGCGCTCGGATCGCTGCTACTTGGGCTTTGGCCTGCTGCACTTTGTCGAACTTATCACCGTACACGCGGGTTAATTCAGCCAAATTTTCTTGCGCTTTAATCAGCGCAATGCGCAAATCCTGAATTTGGGGATGGCTCGATGCTTCAGGGATCGCCGACAAATCAGCAATATAGCTACCATCTGATTTAGTGATCGCTTGATATTGTGCCAACGCCGCGATGCGCTGCTCGCGCGCATCCGCCAGTTTGTTGGTAATAATCCCCAACTCTTCGGTTTGCAGGCCATCAACACCACGAAAGGTAATCAAACCATTGCGCTGCAAAAAGTCATTCAGGCTCTTTTCCTGCGCAGTGATCTGCCGGCTTAGCTCGGCCAAGCGGTTTTTATTCCACTGCGATGCCTGCAACGTGGCCGCCAAACGCTGCTCAATCGAAAAATCGATATAAGCCTGCGCGACCGCATTCGCTATCTGTGATGCCTGCTTCGCATCAGGCGATTCAAAGGTCACCGCTGCCATCTGGGTATTGCGAATGGGCGTCACGGTCAGATGCTTGAGTAGCCAATCTACCGCATGACGACGCGCCAAATCCGGCGCCACTGGGGCTGAAGCAGAGCGCCCCAATAAACGACTAAGCAAGCCGCCTTTTGCCCCACCGGCAAACTCTGGCAACGCAGCTAAACCGAGCTTATCGACCACCTGTTCGGCAATGCGACGAGATTGCAAAATCTGGAACTGGGTGTCGTAGTACTCTTTGCGGGTTGAGTCAAAACGGTAGACGTTCTCAACCGGCGAGACATTTTCAGCCTCAGCACGAAACAGCAACGTAGCCGAAGCTTGATAAACCGGCGTCATGCCGATAATAAACGGCAGCGCCAGCGCCGATACCAGCACCACGAACAGCACGATACGCAGCCAGACACGCCGGATCTCAGCCGTCACCCGACTAAAATCCAGCGTACTTTCCAGCTTCATGCCTTTTTCAACCAATAATGACGCCATAGATTATCTATCTGTTTGGGTTAACAATTAAAAGAAACTCTGCGCGACCGTCACCAAATCATCGGGCCGTAATTTCTGCTCCAGACTGACCGGACTCACACGGCTTGGGCTACTTTTTTGTCCCGCATCCGACGGCACTTTTGCAGTATTCCCCTGTGGAGCTGGATTCTCCTGCGAGGTACTGGTGCGCAGCTCGATAGCTTGGCGATCGGCGCGATCAGTAAAACCGCCGGCCAGTGCAATCAACTTTTCCACCGTCAGCCCAGGGCGGTAAGCATAAGCGCCGGGGTTTTCCACCTCGCCACCAATGTACACATCGCGAAAACGGGTAATATTCACCGTTACCTGCGGATTAACCAGATAGCCGTCTTGCAGCCCCTGGGTCAGCGTTTGCACTAACTGCTCGGTCGTTTGCCCTTGCAGCTTCACCTCGCCCAGATACGGGTAGTTAATCACTCCGCCCGGGCCGATCGTCACGCGCATCGATAGCCCCGGCGCGTCATAGACCTGAATACTGATTTCATCCCCTGCCCCCAAATGGTATTCCGGCGACACCGGAATCGAAACCGGCGATGAAGTCGCACATCCGGTCAGCGTCAGCACCAAACTGGTCAGTATCAATAACAACGTGTTTTTCATCGATGTCAGCGCATCCTTGTGGTTAAAATGCGATTTTGACCGCCAATGCAGCGGCATTTCTGTCATAGCCAATATCTCGCTCCACAAACCGATTACCGATAAACAAAGGATCAGTCGGATTGGTGGTGCTGTGCGACGAGCGCAGATAATTCATACTCAGCAGTACCGATGGGCGTAGCCGATACTCGATACCCAGCGAAAAATCACGAAAGCTGTCGCTGCGTGGTTTGCCCTGATATTTTTCGCGGGTAAATCGGTAATCGGTCAGTACCGCCAGCGACGGCGTCACATTATAGAGCCAGCCCAGCGCATAACGGCGTTGATTCACGTATACGCCCGAGGAGTCCGGATCGACCGCGCGCTGCCAAGTGACCACACTGAACTGCGACCGATTCACCGGCATCCAATCCACCCGCACATCCCAATTCAGACCATCAAAGGTGCGCGATTCGCCAGCGGCAAAGGTTTTGTGCAACCAACCGATGTTCACATCGGCCTTAGTTTTACCCGTTAACTGCGAGCGCACACCAAACCACGCAAAGTAATCGTTAGTATCGTTTTGTGGCGATGCCCGATAGTGACGCTGATTGGTCTGCAACGTATAGCGAAAACGGGACTCATGCGAAACCTGATCAAACAACTCAGTAATTAGCGTATTCTCTCGCCAATTTTTCTCATCCACATACTCAGCAAAATCTGGGGTATACGACGATAATGCCTGATAACGCTTATTTTTTTGTTGCAGCGCCACTTCAAGCTTACCGCGCGCCTCTGGTGCACCATAGCTGTAACGCAGCTCAGTATCATCCAGCGTAAACGGCATCTCGCGCGTTACTCCGAAGCCTTCTAACTGGCGCTGACTAAAGCCTTCGGTTAATTCTTCTCCGCGCGACTCATGGGATTTATCGAGCGACGCATTCAAGGCCAGCGCATGACGCAAACCATAACGCCAGCGGGTATTCAACGCCCAACGCTGATCATAGTAACTGTCCGCGGAACTGGCCGTATACTCGCGATAAGCGCCTTGATATGAAAGCGCATAGCGGTCTTGACCGCGCTGACCAGAGACGCGCAGCGACGGGGTCAGCCCATAATAATTAGAGCCAATGGCCAACGCCGGATCACGCTGCGCAGTGACATTGCTGTTGTAACCATACTCGCTATCTAACCGCGTCTGAATTTGTACGCCCCACGGCCCACGATGGTTTACCGGCTGTGGCTCAGCGGCTGCAATAACCGATTGGGCCAGCACCGAAGCCGGCAGTAATAGTCCCGCCAGCGAGCACAGCACCGGCCACGACACAGCTCGCCGCACATCGGCAGCGCTCACCTCAACGGCGTGCCGAGGCCCCAGAACTGCCTTAATAGGCCGTTTCACCCACAAATCCTTTGAAGATGGTCAGGAAGATAATTTTGATATCCAAGGCCAGTGACCATGTCTGGATATAACGCAAATCGTATTTCACCCGCATTTCCATTTTATCCACGGTATCGGTTTCACCACGAAAACCGTTGATTTGCGCCAGCCCCGTAATGCCCGGTTTCACCATATGACGCACCATATAGCGGTTAACGATCGCCCGATACTCTTCGTTATGCGCCACCGCATGAGGGCGCGGGCCAACAATCGACATCGAGCCTTGCAGCACATTAAAAAACTGCGGTAATTCATCTAACGAGGTTCGACGGATAAATGCGCCAAATCGAGTTACCCGTGGATCATTACGCGTCACCTGTACCACTTTATCTGAGTTTTCCATAACTTTCATGGAACGAAACTTCCAGACTTTGATGCATTTGCCACCTAAGCCATAGCGGTCTTGCTTAAATAGCACCGGCCCCGGTGATGATAATTTCACGCCGATAGCCACAAACAATAAAACCGGTGAAATCAGCAGTAAAATCAACGCCCCTAAGATAATATCTTCCGCCCGTTTGATAAAACCACCAATACCATCAAATGGCGAGCTAAATACGCTCAACGTACTGATATTACCGACCGATTTGGCTACCGTATGGTGCAAACTATAGGCATACAGATCCGGTACAATATAAGTATCTACCGTAGTATCTGACAGTTGGTCTAAATAATGGTTAATTCGACCACGTGCTTCTAACGGCAACGCAATATAGACTTCGTCGACTTTCCCTTCGTTAATCAGGCGGACTAATTCAGCGCAATTGCCTAATATTGGCTTGCGTGATTTATAACCGAAACGATTTGCATCACGATCATCAAAAAAGCCGATATTACGCAGACGCAGTGCTTTATTTTCATCCAATTCTTTTTCCAGCGCCAACCCAATACCGGTGGCGCCAAGGATCGCCACATTACGCACGTTGATGCCATATTGCACCATCAGTAAGTTAAGGCCGTAAATCACCACGCGCGATAATAATGATCCCATCACCGGCAAACTCAGCCACAGCGCGGCCTCACGAACCGAGACATCGGCATAGCCTTCGGCAAGAAAATCGATGTAATGCATCATCAAGAACAGCAAAAAGGCGGTGATCGCCCATGCTGTCACCACTTTAAATAAGCAGTGAGTCAGATGCTGACGAATATTTTCCCGATACACGCCCACATTACCGGCAACCAGTAAAAAACAGAGTGTAATCAATATGCTGACATCTGTGCGATCGGCAATTTTTTCGCCAAACTCATGAAAGTTCAGTAAATAATTGGTGACAACAACATCACAAACAAAAGGGACGACCCCGTAGCCATTTTTGACGAATTTTATGATATTTCTGTTCATCTTCAGCGCCTGCTGTAAGCGTTAGCTTCTATACAGTCTGTTTGCTTTCAGAGATGCGAGTCCCATACATTTCCGCTCACAAACACTCTTTTACGATCACGTTTTGTTACCATTTGCTGATTTTTACATCGCTTGCTGCTGTGTGTTTCACTGTTTTTTTGTCATTCAATTCACGAATTGGATTCGCCTACCGATAAATAGATTTATATCTCGCAGTAATATTCCACTGCGTAGTCATGCAAATGTGTTTTTATACTTATTCATCCATCAACCGATAATGAACAAGTTAGGGGTTACTGAACCAACTAACACATTTGATACAACCGATAAGCGCTAACACGCACGAACAACACTGCAGCGTTAAAACAAGTAAAAAGCAGAGTAATTTAAGCATATTCCGCACAATAACATAAACATCATAATTGTATCTTAAATGTGTTTATGCTTAGCAAGCCGAACATTAGCGAGCAAAAGTCGCGTGTACTTAGCTGAGGGAAGATAATAAAAAAGGCCGCAAGCGGCCTTTTCATGAGATCGGATATAAAAAACGCAATGCTTAAAACAGCTGGCTCACTTCATTACCGTTAACTGACAGCATGCCATCATGGATGGTAACGGAAGAGTGCAACTGACCATCTTTCTGGCTAATCCAGCCTTGGCTAGACAGTTGCAACAGCATCAGCAACATTTGTGGCTGCTTGAGGAAGACTTTTTCATCTACGCTCAGCTGCGCATCAGCAGTCAGTGGCAGCAGCAGCTCATCCCAATTGCTTGGCATCGCGCGGTCAGCCGGTAACTGCATCACGCCTTTACCTTGCAGCATCCCTTCTCCGATTTTGGCACTCAGCTGATCGATAGAAACTTTGACGCCTTTACCTAACAGTTGCAGCAGCTCGTTTTGGGCCTGCTCTTCAGAGATTTTCTGCTGCTTGCTCATCACCAGCAGCGCATCACGGTTCAAACCAGTCACTTGAAACTTCAGCAGCGCATCTTTCACATTCAGCTGCAGCGGTTTGGTTTGCTGATAATCACCCAGCGTGATCTGGCTGATAAAATCCAGACCTTCACCTTTTTCCTGCTGATCGGTATCAATCTTCAGATTGCTAAAGGTTACTTGGCTAGCTGCCGTTTCACTGGAAAAGCTGGCGATATCAAAGGTATTGGTACCGAACCACAGCCCCTGTTTTTGCTGCTGCTTGGTCAGAATGCTCACTGCGCCAACTTGCAGTGCAGTCTCTTGATTGCTCTTAAGATCGCCGCCCTGCCAATCGGTTTTCAGATCCAGCTCGCGCTGATTAACGTTGTAAGTCAGATCGCCGGTCAGCGGCTTAATCAAAAACTGATTGCCTTCATCGGTCAGTTTCAGTTCGCCGAGGGTGAAATTACTTTTAACGTCACTACCCAAGGTATAGCTTGAATGCATCGCAAAAGGCAGTGGTTTACCACTGAGTTTTTCCAGCTCAGCCACCAAGCCTTGTGATGCCAATGTAGTGGTCGCGCTGATATGCAGTGGCCAAATGCTGACGGCGTTTTTCGCCAGAATTTCGGCCGCTTGCACGCTCGGATCACCACTTTCCGTCACGACTTTCACATCAATCTGACGGCTAAAAAACGAACGTGCCGTTTCGGTAATGGTCACCCCAGACTGAGGGGATAAATCAGCTTTAACTTGCTGTAATTGCTGGTCAAAAACAGAGCCAGTGTAATATTGCAGACCTGCGGCAACGGCCAGCGCTACAATCCCAAGTCCTATTACACGTCCTTTTACTTGTGCCATTCTGCGCAATCCTCGATGGTGGCGTTAATGCGTCATACAATAGCACGATTTTCGCACCTAATAACTAACCCTTTATTTTATATAACAAAAAAATCCAGTGTTTGGACTAATACGTCCGCTTCATCTTTAACGTGCGGCGATAAGTCTCACTACTGACGCCCCGCCAGATCCTGCGCCGCGTGCCCCACTACCTGTACGGCCTCATCGTTCCCTGTTACCCTGCTAATATCCTCTTTCTCGGGTCTTTGCTCTGAATGACTCGGTGAAACTGCCCAGTGCTCACTGTTTTACATAAAGAGATAAACTGATGACGACTCACGCTTATTCTCAACTCGAAGCCACCTTCCAACGCCTGTATCGTTTCTCCCATCTCGGTTCGATTTGTGGCTGGGACCAGCACACCATGATGCCAGCCGGTGGCAATAACGCCCGCTCGCAAGCCTTGGCCGAACTGCAGGTTTTGATGCACCAAATTCTGACCGCGCCCGAGGTCGGCACGTTACTGCAAGCCGCCGAGCAAGAAGACTTGGATAGCACGCAGCGTGCTAATTTGCAGGAAATGCATCGTCGCTGGCTGGCTGCCAATGTGTTACCGGCCCAACTGGTAGAAGCTAAATCACTGGCCGGTGCGCACTGTGAGCATGCTTGGCGTACCCAGCGCAAAAATAACGATTGGCACGGCTTTGCCACAAACCTCGAACGCGTTGTGGCTCTGTCGCGCGAAGAGGCGCAAATCCGCGCCGAAGCCAGTGGCAAATCACGCTACGATGCGCTGCTGGATCTGTATGAACCGGATATGACCTCGCAGCAGTTGGATCAGCTGTTTGCCGACTTAAAAACGTGGCTGCCACAACTGCTCAAGCGGGTAGAAAACCGTCAGACCCAATCGGTGATCATCGAGCCTCAAGGGCCATTTAGCACTGAGTCACAGCGTAATATCGGGCTAAAAATCATGCAGCTGTTAGGCTTTGATTTTAATGCTGGTCGCTTAGATATCAGCGTGCACCCGTTTTGTGGCGGTGTGGCCGAAGATGTGCGGATCACCACCCGTTATAGCGAAGAGGATTTTCTGCCTGCACTGATGGGGGTGATCCACGAAACCGGCCATGCCCGTTATGAGCAAAATCTGCCGCGCCATTGGTTAGGACAACCGATCGGCGAAGCGCGCTCCACAGCGATTCATGAATCGCAAAGCCTGCTGTTTGAAATGCAATTGGCACGCTCTCCGGCATTTTTGAATCTGCTGCTGCCGCTGATCCGCGATGAATTTGGCGATCAAGCGGCGTTTGTGAAAGATAATTTCTTGGCGCTTAATACCCGCGTTAAACCGGGCTTGATCCGCGTGGATGCCGATGAGGTTAGCTACCCTGCGCACATCATTTTGCGCTACGAAATCGAGCGCGCCTTGATTGAAGGTGAGATTGAAGTTGCCGACATTCCAGCCTTGTGGGATGAGAAGATGCAGGCTTATCTGGGCATCAGCACCCAAGGCAACTACCGCGATGGGTGTATGCAGGATATCCACTGGACCGACGGCTCATTTGGCTACTTCCCGACCTATAGCCTAGGCGCGATGTATGCCGCGCAGTTATTCCAGCGAGCGCATGCCGATAACCCAGCGCTGAATGACCAAATTAGCCAAGGTAATCTGCAGCCGCTGTTTAGCTGGCTGAATACGGCTATCTGGCAGCATGGCAGCTGCCTCAGTACCCAAGCGCTGATCACACAGGCAACCGGCGAGCCACTCAACCCAGCCTACTTCCGTCATCATTTGGAAACACGCTACCTAAAATAAGTCGCGCGGCAAGCTGAGCTCAGTGCACCATTTGAGCACTGACATAAAAAAACCGGCTCATGCCGGTTTTTTTATCGCCTGATTTACGCGCCAAGGCTCAACATTCATCAACGCAGCCGCGAACAATCGCCTGATTCCGCCCCTGCGTTTTGGCCTCATACAGGGCTTGGTCAGCCTGCGCAATCATCACCTCAGCTGCCGGCGGGTAGCAAAACACCACCAATCCCACACTGATCGTCACATATTCCGCAGTTTTCGAGGTGCGATGCGGCAACTGTAAGCCCGCTATCTGTTCGCACAGCCAACTGCCGTAATCCGCCACTTTCTCGACCGATACATCCGGCAGAATAATGGCAAATTCTTCCCCACCGTAACGACACACCATATCGCCAGCGCGACGGGCGCTTTGTCGCAAACAATGAGCAATCGCCTTTAAGCATTGATCACCGGCCAGATGACCATAGGTGTCGTTATAGGCTTTAAAGTGATCGACATCGATCATCGCCAACCCCAAACACTGCTGAGTACGGCTGTGACGCTGTATTTCCGTCGATAATTTTTTGTCGAATGCGCGGCGGTTGTACAGCCCCGTTAATCCATCCAGATTAACCAGCTGGCGCAATTGATCAGATAAGCGTTTGAGTTTGAGCTGCGTGCTGACCCGCGCTCGAATAATCGCGGCGTGATAAGGCTTATAGATAAAGTCGACCGCCCCCATCGCCAGCCCTTCGACTTCTTTTTGTGGATCATGAATACCGGTGATGAAAATAATTGGAATATCTTGTGTCAGCGCATCAGATTGTAATTCACGGCACACATCCATCCCACTTTGCTGTGGCAATTCTATATCCAGCAAAATCAGATCTGGGGAATGCTCACGTGCTAACAGCAGAGCTTGTTCGCCATCGCTGGCCAACAGCACTTCACCCAAATCTTTGACAATAGAGCTCAGCAACAGACGGCAGGAGTGCGAGTCATCCACCAGCAATAACCGCGACTTTTGTGAAATGATGTCCGAATCCATGATAATTAATCCTAAATAGCCAGCCACGTGCTGTAGATCGCTCTGAGTTCTGATTGGGCCAGATTTCCGGATAAGCACAATACTCGGAATAACTGGCTACATCCCGCTGCAGACGCTTGGGTATTGCTGCAAAGGCAGGAAGCTATGATATATCAGCTGAGCATTTACTCTGATATATTCTTTTTCGTCAATCAACTCAATCGCCGACAGAAACAGTGGCAAGCTTATTCACAGGCAGATACAAATATCGGGACTCCGTTACGCCCCTGTTAGCTCTCTTCATGTTTACCTGTGCTAACGTTATTAACAGTAATCTGTAGTGTTAATGATAGCTGCTGTTTTAGAACTACACAGCGACAATACACAACGGGATGCATGACAACCCGCAAGTTAATTTGTCATACTATTATATCGTTTTGTTTTAACTCTCACAGGTTACACCATGACACCCGCAGTAAGACTTTTAAAGAAACACCAGATAGCCTTTACTCTGCATGCTTACGAACATGATCCGCATAACACCAATTTCGGAGAAGAAGCCGCAAGCAAGTTAGGGATTGAGCCGCAGCGGGTATACAAAACCTTGCTGGTCAGCTTGAACGGTGAAGCCAAGAATCTGGCTGTCGCTATTGTTCCAGTCTCCGGCATGCTGGATTTAAAGAAAGTCGCCAAATCTTTAGGCGCTAAGAAAGCGGACATGGCCGATCCGGCGCTGGCACAGCGCATCACCGGGTATCTGGTGGGCGGAATTAGCCCGCTAGGACAAAAGAAGCTGCTGCCGACCCTGCTGGATCAAGGCGCCGACGCATTTTCTTCGATCCTCGTCTCCGGTGGTAAACGCGGACTGGACATCGAACTGGCACCTCAGGATTTACTCACTGTATTAAATGGAAAGTTGGCACCCATAGCCAAAGAGGAGTGACCCCATGCGCAACGCGATTCTGTTTTCCTGTGCTTTGCTGATCAGCAGCCCACTGCTGGCCAATCCGCTGAGTGAATGCACCACCAGTGGTCAAAATCACCAGCAAGTGACTGACTGCCTGACCGCGCGCCTCGATGCGGCGCAGAAAAAAGTCCATGCGACCATGGTAAAACAGACTGCCGCGATGCAAGAGTTGGAAGGTCTGAGCGCCGGCGCGAAAGGTGCCAGTGCTGCATTGCAAGATGCGCTGAATAGCTACAACACTTACAGCGATAAGGTTTGTACCGCCAAACGTCTGCAATACGCCTCCGGTAACGGTGCCGGACAAGCGGAGTTAGCCTGTAAAATCGAAGTTGCTGAGCAATTTGCCGCCTTGATGGACTAACCTCCACCGCTCAGCCGCGGCTACTCAGGCGGCGGTTGGTAGCCTTGGTTACTCGCGGCAGTGAGTGGTCTTCTTGTGCGTACTGTCTATATAGCTATATAAGCATTCTTCATGCTGTGCATAGACAGTACGCCCTATCCGCTTGGTCTGATGAACGTGAACCCGTAGCACTCGTTAGCGACATGGTTACTGATAGCTTTTAGCGGCGTTGATGCCCGGCGCAAAGCGCGCTAATCACACAAACACTGGAAAATCTTACGCTCTGTTCACAAAATAGCGAAAAACCGCCTTTTAAAACAAATAATTAACAACATGACAGGCCTCAGTAATCGCAGGAAAAATTCTCTCTTTATAACAATGAGTTATTGAGTGAGTGGTTGTTATACCATAACAATTTCTGCGTTACTGCCTTGCTAATAAGGCAAATATTCACTTTTTGCCTCCGACAGGCTCTAAACTCAATTTAGCCATTTTTGTTGATACAGATCACATTTTTATCATCTGAAATGTTTATTTTTTATTCATTTTTTTATGCCAATTGCTATCGATAAAGATCTTAATTGATCATTTATTCAACAATAGATTTTACCTTGATCACATTTCGCAATATTAATTGATGAATTATCACTCGGTATGTGACTATTGGTTTTTATCAGTCACATAAAAGGCTACTTGGCGTCCGATTTGATTAACTCGCACACAATCCTATAATCAACTCAGTTTTACGGCACCGCCGAACTCCATAATTCATAACAACATCCTCTAGGATGACGACTCACTGCGCTAAACAACGAACTACGTATAACTGACTATACGAGATGTGGTGCAGCATCATTGATTAACGACTATCACGTTAACGCACCCCATAATAATCGGTACGGACATCGGTTATAGATTGCTATTGCTAAAAACAATCTATAACCCTGTTTGAATAAACCGCGCAATACCAATATTAAACATAATTTTATTTAAGGATGAATAAGTTGCTTTGATTTACTAACGAGGAACTCTTTCATGGCTATTCACCGCATGTTCAAACGTTTCATGGTTATTACCGTTGCTACGTTTGCACTATTTTCCACTAACGTTTTTGCCTCTGCGATTAACGGCCTAACAAAAAGTGATTTTGTTGATGTGGCCAACGAGTATGGGATCAATCCTAAACTGCTCTATTCTATTGCTGTTGTAGAGTCATCAATGACCAAAGGTAATAATGCCAAGCCTTGGCCTTATACAATTAACAAAAAAGGCAAGCCTTATTACCTTGACTCTAAACAAGAAGCGGAAAAGAAACTGACGCAATTAATCAGCTCGACCGATAAAAAGCACATCGATGTCGGTGCGATGCAAGTTAACTTAGGCTGGCACGGCTCTCGGGTCGATGAACCGGCGGATTTATTTAATCCAAAAACCAATTTACGCGTTGGTGCTGAAATCTTGAAAAATGCACTGGACTCGTCGCCAAACAATTTAAAGTTAGGCATTGGTCGCTATCACTCTTGGGATAAAGGCCGCGCGATAGGCTACGCCAATAAAGTGATGTCGGTAATGAAAACGGTCGCGCTCTAAGCCCCGTTAAGCGATGAGCTAAAATTAAAGCGCGAAAAAAAAGCGGCACTTTAATTTATCGACACCGCCAAATAACTTTGCCGATAAAAGACATGGATTAGACACACTCTCGGCAACACACAAAAAAAGCAGGCATTACGCCTGCTTTTTTACTTTCTACCGGTCTACATTTGCTAGCCATCTGACGACTGATCTACATAGCGCCAGATTACATGCAGTAAACCGACGAATTATTTGTATACGATCTCGCCTTTTGGCTCGAACTTAGACACATCCAATGGCGAGTTCTTATGGATATAATCCTTCAGCACTTCGGCATCGGTAAAGCCGGTATTCACATAACCTGGCTTGTTGGCAATGTTCGGATAACCGTCACCACCCGCGGCGTTGAAGCTTGGGATGGTAAAGCGGTAGGTCTTGTTCATATCAATTGGCTTACCGCCAATTTTCACGTCGTGCACCTTGCCGTCTTCCACGATCATCGAGATGTTGGCAAATTGGGCATACGCACCGGAATCGACTTTCTTGGTAGCCACCACATTCAGGTAATCAATCAGATCGCTGCCTTTCATGTCCATATAGCTGACAATGTTGCCAAATGGCTGCACTTTCAGCACATCTTTATATGACACATCACCCGCTTCGATAGAGTCTCGCACACCGCCGGAGTTCATGATCCCGAAATCGGCATTCGCGCGATCCATGTGCGCAGTCGCAATCAGACGGCCAAGGTTGGTTTGCTGGAAACGCACCACGTTACGGTCACCTTCCAGTTTGCCGTTCGTCGCACCAATCTTCACACCCAGCTCCGCCTGACCTTTGTCTTGGAATGGGGTCAGCAGATCCAGCATCGATTTATCTTGCGGGATTTCGGTGGTGTACAGCTGGTATTCTGATTTGCCGTCATCCAGCTTGATTTTTTTCTTCAGGTTTACCGGGATCAAATCATAGCTCACCAGCTTCAGCTCACCATTTTTGAACTGATAATCGGCACGGCCAACGTATTTGCCCCACTCATGGGCTTGGACAATCCACGTGCCATTTTGACGATCTGGCTGGCACGGGGTGCCTGGCACATATTTGTTATTACGCTTGTTCTCGCCTTCCATACACACAGGATCTTGTGAGTGACCACCCACAATCATATCCAGCGCGCCTTCTGGCAGCGCACGCGCCAACTCCACATCACCGGGAGCATTGGAGCCGTGCTGACCATCTTCATAGTGACCCATGTGGGTCGCCGCAATGATCACGTCAGGCTTTTCGCTTTGCTTGAGCTCATCAATAACCTTTTTCGCTTCCACTTTTGGATCTTTAAAGACGATCCCTTTGAGGTACTCAGGGTTACCAATTTTCTGTGTATCTTCGGTAGTCAAACCGATAACGGCAATCTTCACGCCCTGCTTGTCGAACAGCTCATACGGCTTGAACAGGCGCTTACCGGTTTTCTCATCATAAATGTTGGCTGACAGCAGTGGGAAACCGGCCCACTTTTCTTGCTGGCGCAGCACACTCAGCGGATTATCAAACTCGTGGTTACCCAGTGCCATCGCATCATAACCAATCATGGTCATGCCACGAAAATCAGGCTCGGCATCCTGCAAATCAGACTCAGGAACCCCAGTATTAACGTCACCGCCTGACAGCAACAACACCGAGCCGCCTTTAGACTCGACATCTTTGCGGATCTGATCAACCAGCGTTTTTTGCGCTGCCAAACCATACTCGCCCTGATCGTTTTGCCAGAAATGGCCGTGATGATCGTTGGTATGCAGGATGGTGATGTTGTAGGTCTTATCTTTTTCCCATGTCTGCGCATTCGCTACGCCGGTTCCTAAGGCCAGCGCTACCGCCAGACTGCATACCGTAATCTTATACGGGGTCTTGAATGTCATGATGATTCCTTTTATTCGTTCTATTTATCCAATCGCTATCAGCGTATTTCCAAACAGCATGCGGCGCTGTCGGGTGCTGCCACTGTTAAGCACGGGAACCAGTCTAAATTTTTGTGGCGCATAACTCTTCTGCCAAGACAACGAACTGTTATTTACATCAAACTTTATGCGACAGATCACCGCAATCGCAGGAGGGAAGCACGAAAAAAAACGCCGTCCACGTGGACGGCGCAAAGCAACATGAGACAACGAAGAGGAAAATCAGCGTGATGGACGTAAGCAGATAAACAGCAACGCACTGATCGCCAACGCCACGCAATACCACGCATGAGTGACCACATCCAGTGGCGACAATTTAAAGCTTGATGCCAGCAGCAGCGCCTGCGCCCCGTACGGCAACAAGCCTTGTACTACGCAAGAATAGATATCCAGCACACTGGCAGCACGACGTGGACTGATTTGGTTCTCTTTCGCCAGCGTACGCGCCACGCCACCGCTCACAATAATGGCGACGGTATTATTAGCGGTGCAGCAGTTCGTCAGCGCCACCAGCAGCGCGATGCCCATCTCACCGGCACGGCTATGCGGTTTACCGGAGCTATTCAAGCGCTCAATCATACGTTGGATATGATGCGCTAAGAACGCCAAACCACCTTGCTGCTTCATAAGCTCACTCAGGCCACCAATCAGCATCGACAGCAAGAAAATCTCCTGCATGCTGCCAAAACCGCTGTAAATATCACGCGCAAAACCGCCCAGCGTGTAGGTCTCGGAAGCGCCAAAGCCAATCAGACCGGCGGACAAAATCCCCACACCCAGCACTAAAAAGACGTTCAGACCAGACAGCGCCAACACCAAGATAACCAGATACGGCAGCGCTAAAATCCATGAGAAAGGCTCAGCCGCCGGAACTTCGCTGCTACGCGTCAGGAAGAAAAACAAAATCAGCGTGGCAATCGCTGCAGGCAGTGCAATACGGAAGTTCTCCTTGAGCTTATCGCGCATCAAGCAGCCTTGAGAGCGGGTCGCCGCAATGGTGGTATCGGAAATCACCGACATGTTATCGCCGAACATCGCACCGGAGAGGATCACCCCTGCCATCAGCGGCAGCGAAATACCGGTCGCTTGCGCCACACCCAGCGCCACTGGCGACAGCGCCGCAATGGTGCCCATCGACGTGCCCATGGCCGTGGAAATCACCGCGGCAATTAAAAACAGCCCCGGTAACAACGCCCAGCCCGGCAATACCGATAAGCCCAGACCAACTGCGGCATCCACACCGCCGGTCGCTTTCGCCACCGATGAAAACGCACCGGCCAGCAAGTAAATCATGCACATGGCGATGATATCGGGATGGCCTACCCCACCGATAAAACGGTTGATGGCTTTATTGAGCGGCTCTTTGGCCAGCAACAGCGACAGCACAATGGCAGGTAACACCGCAACCGGTGCCGGTAACTGGTAAAACGCGAAATCCGCCCCCTGCAGGGTGTAGTAGATACCGGTTCCGATATATACCGTTAAAAAGACAAGCAAAGGCAGCAAAGCCGCAAAGGAACGCGCCGGAATATTATTTTGATTATCGGTCATAAGAACCCACAACATAAGGGTGATTTAAGTCTATGACCCGATTTTACGTTGAGACGCATAGATTTGTAAACATCTGGACGTCTAAATAGCCAAAATAGCCATTTGACATATTTTGCAATAAATTCGTGTGACAAATTCTGTTGAGATATGTGCATCTGTGTCTGTCATCGATTAGTATTTGCAACTTCGCTGAAATATTGTGACGTAATTCACAAATTAATATAAGAATTAAGGTTCATAGAAGAATGCAATTGTCTTTAAAACAAAAGCTGCTGGGAACTAGCTTGCTTGCGGTGATCGCGGTAGCCACTGCGTTAACATGGGTTGCTACCAATAATCTGTATAACGAAACACGCGCACAAATTAGAGAACGCCTGCACAGTCTGGCCGATGCCGCCAGCGCCACCGTCAGTTTGTGGCAGAACGATAAACTGGCGGTATTAGATAGCGCCCCTACCTATCTGGCTGATCCAGCCACCCAAATTACGCACTTAAAACAAGCGCAGCAAAACGGTCAATTTGACCATGTCTATATTGGTGCCGCCGATGGCCGCATGATCTCTTCACACACCGATTGGGATTTTAGCGGCTACAATCCAACGCAAAAAAGCTGGTATCAAGAAACCCTGCAAAAAAACAACCTACGGATCTCCCAGCCGTATAAAGACAGCATTTCGGGTGGTTTGGTGATCACCTTGTCCAAACCGCTGTATTTCAACCAGCAATTTTTCGGCATTCTGGGCGCCGATCTCACACTGGAGCAAATCGCCAAAACCATCAGTGATATGCCGGTAGGCGAAGGTGCACAAGCGCTGATGATTACCCGCGATGGCACAATCATTGCCAACCGTGACGCGCAGCTGATCATGCAACCTACTACGCGGATCTCACCACAATTTACCCAGACGGAAATCGAGCAACAGCTGCAACATCAAGACATCAGCCAATTCGACATTAACGGCAAATCAACGCTGGTTTACCTTAAAGCGGTACCGGGTACTGACTGGTTGGTCGGCCTGCAAGTCGAGCAAGATGTAGTGGAGCGTAGCTACCTGCAAACACGTATGGAGCTGCTGATCGTATCTGCGGTGTTCACGCTGCTGGCAGCGGTGCTAATTGGTGGCGCTGTCACCTACCTGTTCCGCGACTTAAACCGCGTCTCCGCTGCGCTGTCCGAAATCGCCCGCGGTGAAGGCGATCTAACGGTGCGCATCCATCCGCGGACACAAGATGAAATTGGCCAGTTGGCGACGAACTTCAACTTGTTCGTTGAGCGTCTGCACAAGATTATTCTCAACCTGCGCGATGTGGCCGATAGCCTGACCGCGCAAGCTGACGTAGCTGCAGCCAGCGCAGAAGAGCGTACCCATCGCATTCATCTGCAACAAGATGAAGTCACGATGGTAGCTACGGCGGTCACCGAAATGGCAGCCGCCACCCACGAGATTGCCGGCAATGTGGATGCGACCTCGCGTGAAGCTCACAATGCGGTAAATCTGAGTGATACCGGCCGTCAGCAAGTTGATCAGAGCCAAGACTCCATCCGTAAACTGGCGCAAGAAGTGGGCATGGCCACGGATGTGATCATGGAGCTGAATCAGCACGCCGATAACATCAGCTCTATCATGCTGACTATTCGAGCCATTGCGGAGCAAACCAACTTACTGGCTCTGAACGCGGCGATTGAAGCGGCGCGTGCTGGTGAACAAGGTCGCGGGTTTGCGGTGGTGGCCGATGAAGTGCGTATGCTGTCACAGCGCACCCATGTGTCTACCGAAGAGATTGATACCATGATCCACAATCTGCAGCAGGCCACCCGCCGCGCAGTTGAGATCATGGCGCAAAGCCAAACATTGGCGCAAACCAGTGTGACCGATGCCGATTCAGCGGCAGTCAGCCTCAATCAGATAGCAGAAGCCATTAACACCATCAGTGATATGGCCTCACAAATCGCCTCCGCGGCGGAAGAGCAAAACTCGGTAACGCAAGAAATCACCCGCAATACGGAGTCGATTAAGGAAGCGTCAACCGATTTGGCCCAAGAAGCCAATGATGCCGCGCGTCAGGCCGCCTCACTGAGCGAGCTTTCCCTGACTCTGCGCCAAGAGGTGAATCGCTTTATTCTTTAAGCCGCGGCGCTACGAAGAAAGAGAGTACTGCAAAAGAGGCGACTGAGGAGTCTGTGTGTAGTTGTTAAGTAAATCAGCACACTTCTCAGTACCTCACGTAAAAGACGCGCTTAAAAACGGGCAAAAGATAAAAGTTGCGAGACAATACGCAGCTTTCGCATGCAAGAGTTGCGGAAGCTGCACTTTGTTGCAAGTGGACACCGCTGGTTACATCTTAAACGATTAAAGACTCTCAAGAGTGAGCAGAGCGAGGCCGATAAAGGCTTACAGTCATCTTGCCAAACGGAGTTTACCGGCACTATGCGACTCTCTCTTAAACAAAAAATCACAGGGATCAGTCTCCTGTCCATTTTGCTGGTTGCCAGCATCCTGACCTGGCAGTCTTCTGTCCATCTCTATAACGAAAACCAACAAGATACTCAAACGCGTATTGATGGCATGAGTATCACCGTCTCCGGCGATATATCTACTTGGCTGCAAGGAAAAATCAGCGCCGTACAAGCCGTCACCCCGTTCACCAAAGACACTTCCACACTCATCCCCCATCTGGTTCAAGCTTATCTCAGCGGTCATTTCGATGACATCTATTACGGTGCCGCCACCGGACAAATGTTTGACCGCCCAGAGCGTCCAACTACCGCAGGCTATGATCCACGCATTCGCGACTGGTATATGAATGCGGCCAAAGCGCAGAAAGTGGTGATTTCCGAACCTTACAGCGATGCGGTAACACAACAGCTGATTGTGACTATCTCTGTTCCGGTGATCGAAAACGGCGTATTACAAGGCGTGATTGGGGCTGACCTGACACTGGATCAGCTGCTGAACAAAATCAGCTCGCTGAAAATCGGTAATGGCGGTTACGTCATGCTGCTCAGTGGCCAAGATCAAATCATTGCTCACCCCGATAAAGAGCTGAGCATGCAGCCAATTACCAAGTTGGACCCTACCCTTTCCAATAGCCGCGTGGAAGAGTTGGAAAGTGCCGGTACGCTGCGCGCGCTGACCATCAACCAGCAAAACAAGCTGATGTTGCTGCAACGCGTTCCTGACAGTGACTGGGTTCTTGGTTTTGTGCTAGATGAAGATGCTGAGCTTGCTAACTACCGCAGTACCCGTAACCTGCTGCTCGGTATTTCTGTGGTGCTGACTCTGCTGACCACCGTCGGTATTACCTTGCTGGTTGGTTTCCTGTTCCGCGATCTGAACCGCGTATCGGCAGCACTGGCGGAAATTGCCGATGGTGAAGGCGATCTGACCGTGCGCATCACCCCACGCTATGATGATGAAGTGGGAATGTTAGCCAAAAACTTTAACCGCTTCGTCGAACGCTTACAGAATATCTTGCTGCAAATGCGCGATATTGCTGACAGCCTGAACAATCAAGCAACACATACTGCCGCCAGCGCGGAAGAGCGCACTCAGCGTATCCACATGCAACAAGGTGAAATCACCATGGTGGCCACCGCGGTAACCGAGATGTCCGCCGCCACCCATGAGATTGCCGCCAGTGCCGATAAAGCCGCCACCGAAGCCGGTAGCGCCGTGAGCATCTGCCATGATGGTCGTGAGCAAGTAGTGCAAAGCCAGCACTCTATCCGTCAATTGGCTGAAGAAGTGGGCGTGGCCACCGGTGTGATTGATGAGCTGCATAGCCATGCCGCCAGCATCAGCACAATCATGATGACCATCCGTTCGATTGCCGAACAGACCAATTTGCTGGCGCTGAATGCGGCCATCGAAGCGGCACGCGCTGGCGATCAAGGTCGAGGTTTTGCCGTGGTAGCCGATGAGGTGCGTATGTTGTCGCAGCGAACTCATGCCTCCACGGAAGAGATTGAGTCGATGATCAACAATCTGCAGCACTCAACGCGCAAAGCGGTGGATATCATGTCCGGTAGCCGTAATCTGGCTGATACCAGCGTGAATGATGCCGATACCGCTGGCAACAACCTGATTCAGATTAACGATGTGGTCACGGTGATCAACGATATGGCAGCGCAGATCGCAACGGCGGCCGAAGAGCAAAGCTCGGTAACCGAAGAGATCACCCGTAATACAGAATCCATCAAGGAAGTGGCACAAGATCTGGCGCAAGAAGCCAGTGATGCGGCGCGTCAAGCCGCAGAGCTGAGCGAATTGGCGTTCCACCTGCGCCAAGAGGTGAACCGCTTTATTCTGTAATCGCATTTTCATCGCGCATTAATCGCGTATTTAACGCGCGAACCCAAACAAAAAGGCATCCCTTAGGATGCCTTTTTTCATGTTGCTATTTGCCGCTCATGTTTCGATAACGCTATCACCCACCGGCAAGTGCATCATCGAACAAATCACACGGCGCATGATAGCCGCATGCTTAGCAAGAGGTATCCAACACAGGGAAGCCTTTCACCAAATCGTCAATGGCTTTCATCTGCAGCAAGAACGGCTCCAGTTTAGCCAGTGGCAGCGCGGATGGGCCATCACACTTGGCATTGACCGGATCCGGATGCGCTTCTAAGAACAGACCGGCGATCCCAACGGCGATACCGGCACGAGCCAGTTCCGCCACTTGATCACGACGACCACCAGACGCTGCACCAAACGGATCGCGGCACTGCAGGGCGTGAGTCACGTCAAAGATCACTGGGCTGCCGTTAGACGCTTTCTTCATCACGTTGAAACCCAGCATATCCACAACCAGGTTGTCATAGCCAAAGTTGCTACCGCGATCGCACAGAATAATCTGATCGTTGCCGCACTCAGCGAACTTATCAACGATGTTACCCATCTGACCTGGGCTCAGGAACTGCGGTTTTTTCACGTTGATCACCGCGCCGGTGCGCGCCATCGCTTCCACCAGATCGGTTTGACGCGCCAAAAACGCTGGCAGCTGGATAACGTCAACCACGTCAGCCACTGGCTGGCACTGCGCTTCAGTGTGCACATCAGTGATGATCTTCACGCCGAAAGTCTGCTTCAGCTCTTGGAAGATTTTCATCCCTTCTTCCAAGCCTGGGCCACGGTAAGAGTGGATAGAAGAGCGGTTCGCTTTGTCAAAAGACGCCTTGAACACATACGGAATGCCCAGTTTGTTGGTCACTTCGACATAGTGCTCACACACGCGCATCGCCATATCGCGCGATTCCAGCACGTTCATGCCGCCAAACAGCACAAACGGTTTATCATTCGCGACATCAATATCGCCGATACGTACATTTTTCTGTTGCATGCGTTTGACCTTTACGTAGGTAAGAACTCAGTGCAGCACCACTTCAGGGATCGACAGTGCGCGCACTTGTTCACGCACCAGAGCAATCACCGGATCTTTCGGGCACTGCTTGATAAAATAGGTTAAATCATCCTTGGCGGCCTGGGTACAATCCAGTGTGGCATAAATCAGGCCACGATCACGGATCTCATACGGATCGCCGGGGCTGCGCTCCAACAACAAGGCACTGACCTGCAGCGCCAGTTCGCCGCTTTTCTCGTGCATCAAGGCGGCTTTCATCGCATCCATCACGCGCATCATGACCTGTGAATGACAGCTGATATCCACGTCTTCATCTCGCAGCTCAGCCAGCATGCCCTCTTGACCTTTCAGCCACGCCGTCAGGATATGCTCATCCACAATCTCGCCGTTGAACGGATTGATAAACAGCGTCGTGTCATCGAATTCAGCACGCACTAAAAACTGCGTTGGGAACACCACCGGATACAGCGGTAAATCCAGCTCAGAGGCCAGCGTCAGCAACAAAATGCCCAGCACCACCGGCCCGCCCTGACGAGTGCTCAGTGCTTTATCCAGCCGCAAGTTATCGGAGCGATAAAAGGTCTGGTAATCGCCGTGAAAGCCCCAGTCTTGATAGACCATTTCCAGCAACGCCAGCGTGCGCGCCAACTCAGGGCCGACCACGTGCAACTCACGAACGTCATCACAGAGCTGCGCCAGCGTCCGTTCGACCTCATCGGCATCAAAATCCGGAAATACCCGGCCAGCCAGCCAGCTCAATCCTTGCGCGAGGGTGTGCTCTTCAAAATCAAACAGGATTTTGCTTTTTGCTTTCGCCACTATTTCGGTCACAATTTCCGTCACTATTTCTGTCACATCGTCAGTCACAGGTGCAGTCGCTCTCGTTCGGCGGCTCTCGAGTCATCGCAGCCGTGTAGCTTATCGCTACGCACGATTACCACAAAGGAACTTTGGTCATCGCCATTTGGGCAATCAGCCAGATCCAGCCTAACGCACCCAACAGGGCAAACGTGCGAATCGCTTTGTTTTTCCCTTCACGCAGCGCTACAAAACCCAGCAGGATATAGATCACCACGCCCAGCAATTTTTCAGTCAGCCACGCGCTTTGCGGCGTAAACGGGTAAAAACCCGTGACCGCAATCAAGCCAACGCCGGTGAGCAGCAAAATGGTGTCATTGATATGAGGAACGATTTTCACCCAGCGCTTTTGCATCACTGAGGCGTGCAGCATGCTGCCGATAAATCGCAAAACCAGCAGCGTGACAGAAATTGCGATGGTGGTCAGATGCAGGTGCTTTAAAAACATGTACATGGGGCCACGTCCTTATTGGTTAACAGTTTGAGTTAACAATCTCTTATTGCGTTACTTTGATTAAAGTAAACTATTAAAGTCAGCATATTAAATTAAGCAGGCACATCGGCATAACAACCCAACGTTACCCGATCATTGCCGCCATAATCTTGTACGGTTTCCACCTGCTGATAACCTGCCGCTTGGAAAATCGCCTGTACCGCGGTCGCTTGCTGCCAGCCATGCTCGACCAACAGCCAGCCACCGGGCAGTAAAAACTCGCGTGACTGCGCCGCAATCACACGAATATCGGCCAGCCCTTGCTCATCGGCCACCAGTGCACTGCGCGGTTCAAAACGCACATCGCCCTGCCTCAGGTGCGGGTCTTTGGCATCAATATAAGGAGGGTTACTGGCGATCAGCGCAAAGCGTGGCGCAGGCACTAAGGCGCGTAACGGCTCAAACCAACTGCCAGTTAGAAACCGGGCATTGTTTATCCCTAAGCGTTCCGCATTGCTTGCCGCTAAAGCGGCCGCATCGGGCTGCACATCAATGCCGATAATCTGGCAATCGGGCCGCTCACTGGCCAGCGCCAAAGCAATCGCGCCGGTGCCTGTGCCTAAATCCAGAAGCTGGGTACAGGCCGCGGGTAACCGGTTTAGCGCCTCTTCCACCAAACGTTCCGTATCCGGGCGCGGGATCAAGGTTGCTGGCGATACGCGCAGCGGCAAGGACCAAAACTCGCGCTCACCAATTACGTAAGCCACCGGCTCGCCTTGCTCGCGCCGACATACCAGCGCATCGAGCTGCTCACACTGCTCACCGCTTAACGTATACTCAGGGAACGCCAGCAAGAAGCTGCGATTTTTGCCCGTCACATGACCGAACAAGATTTCGGCATCACGGCGCGCGCTTTCACTGCCGGCGCGCTGTAAACGCGCCGTCGTGGCGAGCAACCATTCATCGGTGCGCATCAGACTCAATCCTGCTCTGACAGCGCAGCCAACTGGTCGGCTTGATGCTCTTGAACGATCGGTTGGATCAGCATATCCAGCTTACCTTCCATCACCTCTTCCAGGCGGTACAGCGTCAGGTTGATGCGGTGATCCGTCACGCGGCTTTGTGGATAGTTATAAGTACGGATGCGATCGGAGCGATCGCCAGAGCCCAGCAGGTTACGACGGGTAGACGCCTCTTCCTGATGACGCTTTTCTTCTTCAGCGGCCCGCAAACGCGCGGCCAGCACCGACATCGCTTTAGCTTTGTTCTTATGCTGTGAACGCTCATCCTGACACTCCACCACCAAACCGGTTGGCAAGTGCGTGATCCGAATCGCGGAGTCAGTGGTGTTAACGTGCTGCCCACCGGCACCGGAGGAGCGGAAGGTGTCAATTTTCAGGTCGACCGGATTAATATCTGGAATTTCCGCTTCCGGCACTTCTGGCAAAATAGCCACCGTACAGGCTGAGGTGTGGATACGGCCTTGCGATTCCGTCGCCGGCACGCGCTGCACGCGGTGACCACCGGACTCAAATTTCAGCACGCCGTACACGCCATCACCGCTGATCTTGGCAATCATCTCTTTATAACCGCCATGCTCGCCATCGCTGCAGCTGACGACTTCCACCCGCCAGCGACGCGCTTCGGCAAAACGGCTGTACATCCGGAACAGATCACCGGCAAAAATGGCCGCTTCGTCACCACCCGCACCGGCGCGGATTTCCAGATAACAGTTACGCTCATCGTTAGGATCTTTTGGCAGCAACAGGACTTGCAGCTCTTGCTCCAACTGCTCGATGCTGTTTTTCGCAGCATTCAGCTCATCTTGCGCCATATCGCGCATTTCGGGATCATCGAGCAGCTCTTCGGCGGTCGACAGATCCTCTTGTGCCTGCTGCCAATCACGGAAACACTTCACCACATCGGTCAGCTGGGCATACTCTTTGGACAATGCACGAAAGCGCTCCTGATCGGCAATCACCGACGGCTCACCCAGCATCGCTTGAACTTCTTCATGGCGCTCAAGCAGCGCCTCTAATTTGGCAACAATGGAAGGCTTCATGAAAAGCGTAAATCCTGTGAGAAAACAGTCAGTCAGACGTCCAGCCCAAGGCTGGTACGTAAAATAGCCAGACGATCGTGATCGCCTTGTTTGGCGGCATGTTGCAGCGCCTGAGTCGGGGCATGAATCAGGCGGTTGGTCAGTTTATTCCCCAGCTCCACCAGCAGCGCTTCGGCATCGCCACCATTGCGCAGTGAGTGCAAGGCTTTTTCTACCAGTTCCTGACGCGTTAAGTCAGCTTGCGAGCGGTATTCGCGGATGGTTTCCACACCGCTTTGCGATTGCATCCACTGCATGAAGGCCAAACTCTCTTCCTTCACGATAGCTTCCGCTTCCACCGCCGCAGCTTTACGCAGCGCCAAGTTGCGCTCAATAATCGCCAGCAGATCATCCACCGTGTACAAGTAGGCATCTGGCAAATGCCCCACCTCTTCTTCGATGTCACGCGGTACTGCAATATCCACCAGTAACATCGGCTGATAACGGCGCGCTTTCAGTGCGCGCTCCACCATCCCTTTACCGATAATCGGCAGTGGACTGGCAGTGGAGCTGATAATGATGTCGGCTTGCATCAGATGTTCAGGGATTTGTGGCAACGAAATCACATCCGCGCCCACTTCCGCCGCCAGCGCTTGTGCGCGCTCGGCCGTACGGTTAGCAATGATAATCCGCTTGGCACCATGTTCTTTCAGATGACGCGCCACCAGCTCGATGGTTTCCCCCGCGCCCACCAGCAGCACGGTCAAATTCGCCATATGCTCAAAAATCTGACGCGCTAAGGTACAAGCAGCAAAAGCCACCGACACCGCACTACCACCGATTTCGGTTTCGGTGCGTACCCGTTTAGCCACCGAGAAGGTTTTCTGGAACAGACGCTCTAAATCGGGCGATAACCGCTCTTGCGCCAGCGCATAAGCATTTTTGACCTGCCCCAGAATTTGCGGCTCACCGAGAACCAGAGAATCCAAGCCACTGGCCACCCGCATCAAATGGGTGACGGCTTGTTGATCATGGTGCAGATATACGCTGTCGCGTAACGGATGGGCTGGCACTTGGTGAAAATCACACAGCCAAGTAATCAGCGATTCGCCGGCCTGTGCGGTATCTTCTACGCTCAGATACAACTCGGTACGGTTACAGGTAGACAGCACTACCCCGCTACGCACAACCGGGTGCGCCGCCAGGCTCTGCAGAGCCAGCGTCATCTTTTCTGGAGAGAAAGCCACTTTCTCCCGCAGCGCAACCGGTGCGGTTTTATGGTTTATACCGAGAGCAAGCAATGCCATGCAGAATCAGTCAGATATGAAGAGTTGATACATCATCAATAGTGCGCTTTATTCTACTTGATGATGTCGATCAATTAAAGCAATCACGCACGCAGGTCGCACAGATCAATGGCTGGCCGGTAAAATCAAGATCGGCTATACTACGTTTCTTACTGAATTTTCTTCGTTATCATGCCGAAATCCATTTATTTGCGCCTGCTGCCATTGACACTGGTCTGGTTGCTTAGCGCCTGTGTCAGCACGCCACCCGAACCGGTTGGCCCAGCCGTTAGCTGGTCTGCCCATGTGCAGCAGTTAAACGATCTCAGCCGCTTTCAGGCACGCGGCACCTTTGCTTATCTCACGCCACAACGCCGCCAATCTGCACGTTTCTTCTTACAACAGAAAGATGCAGAGCATTATCAGCTACTGTTACTCAACCCACTCGGTGGCACAGTACTGGAAATCAGCGCCGCACCCGGCAATATCACGCTAAAAGATAACGATGGTAAAACCTACCAAGGCGTCAATGCCGATGAATTGGTGTATCGCCTGACCGGAATGCAAATTCCGGTGACCAATTTGCGCCACTGGATTCTCGGCCTGCCCGGTGATAACGATACCTACACCCTGGCCGGACAACGGCTAGCCACCTTGCAGCATGTCACGCCTGATGGCACTTGGATGATGCGCTACAACAGTTATGATGTGAATTCCAGCCCCGTATTACCTGCGGCAATGGAACTGACACAAGGCGACCAACGGATCAAACTGAAAATCGATGACTGGATACTCTGATTGCCCACCGGCGCAGCCACTACAGTGGCCCTCGCCGGCCAAACTGAATCTGTTTTTATATATCACTGGCCGCCGTGCCGATGGTTATCACTCTTTGCAAACCCTGTTTCAGTTTCTGGATTATGGCGACAGCCTCTCCTTTATTCCCCGTCCTGACGGGGTGCTAACGTTATCTCCTTCTATCCCTGATGTTCCCGATGAGCACAACCTGATCATCCGTGCGGCACGCCTGTTGCAACAGCATACCGGCTGCACACAAGGCGCGGACATTCGCCTACATAAAATTCTGCCGATGGGCGGAGGCTTAGGCGGCGGCTCATCGAATGCGGCAACGACACTGGTGGCGCTCAATTGTTTGTGGCAAACCGGATGCAGCCGTAGCGAGCTTGAGCAATTAGGACTACAACTGGGCGCCGATGTGCCGGTGTTTGTGCACGGCCATGCCGCTTTTGCAGAAGGCGTCGGTGAGCAGTTGCAAGACTGCGCACCACAAGAGAAATGGTATCTGGTGGCGCATCCCGGCATCAGCATTCCTACAGCGGCAATCTTCGGCGATCCCGAACTGACCCGTAACACCCCGGAGCGTACTTTGACAGCCCTGATGGCAGCGCCATACGAAAACGATTGCGAAAATGTCGCAAGAAAACGTTTTCGCGAGGTTGAACACCTTATTTCTTGGCTGTTACAATACGCCCCGACTCGACTGACCGGTACCGGTGCCTGTGTCTTTGCTGAATTTGATACAGAAGCCGCTGCCCGTACAGTTTTGCAGTCGGCACCGAATTGGTTGCAAGGATTTGTAGCCAAAGGCGTTAACATCTCGCCTTTGCAGCAAACCTTACAGCAGTTTCGTGACATGACTGCAGCGTAAACGAATATCCGTGAACAACTAAATTGATTTACTGATTGAATCTGGCCCTTACGGGCTGGTGCATTTTACCGACAGATACCTGCTGTCTGCCGTTAAAAGGCCCGTCAGATTCCCCCCGTATCCTGGACGCAAGCCTGAGGTTCTTCTCGTGCCCGACATGAAGCTTTTTGCTGGTAACGCAACGCCGGAACTGGCACAACGCATCGCTGACCGTTTGTACATCTCTCTTGGCGACGCTACTGTGAGTCGTTTTAGCGACGGCGAAGTATGTGTACAAATTAACGAAAATGTCCGTGGTGGTGACATTTTCATTATCCAGTCTACCTGTGCCCCAACCAACGACAACCTGATGGAACTGGTGGTAATGGTAGATGCTCTGCGTCGTGCTTCGGCAGGTCGTATCACTGCGGTTATCCCTTACTTCGGTTATGCCCGTCAGGATCGTCGCGTACGCTCTGCTCGTGTACCTATTACCGCAAAAGTAGTGGCTGATTTCCTGTCCAACGTGGGTGTTGACCGTGTTCTGACGGTTGACCTGCACGCCGAGCAGATTCAGGGCTTCTTCGATGTTCCGGTTGACAACGTGTTCGGCAGCCCAGTTCTGCTGGAAGACATGCTGGCGAAAAACCTGACCAGCCCGGTTGTGGTTTCTCCGGATATCGGTGGTGTTGTGCGCGCGCGCGCCATCGCTAAACTGCTGAACGATACCGACATGGCGATCATCGACAAGCGTCGTCCACGTGCCAACGTGTCTCAGGTAATGCACATCATCGGTGATGTGAATGGCCGTGACTGCATCTTGGTTGACGACATGATCGATACCGGTGGTACGCTGTGTAAAGCGGCTGAAGCACTGAAAGAGCGCGGCGCGAAGCGTGTATTCGCTTATGCCACGCACCCAGTGTTCTCTGGTACTGCAATTGACAACATCAAGAACTCCATGATTGATGAAGTGGTTGTAACCGACAGCATTCCATTGACGCCTGAGTTCAAAGCGCTGGACAAAGTACGCGTACTGACCCTGTCAGGCATGCTGGCTGAAGCCATCCGCCGTATCAGCAATGAAGAGTCAATCTCTGCCATGTTCGAACATTAATTCCCAACGGTATTAATGGCTACATGCAAAAAGGCACCTTCGGGTGCCTTTTGTCATTCTAGGCCGCCAGCGTGTAGAATAGCGCCCATTGTCTACCCTGCCCCGTGAACTCGAGCAGGGTATCGCCTGCATCAGTTATATTTATCAACCCGAGACTGTCATGAGTACGATTAAACTGTTGGTCGGTCTGGCCAATCCTGGAGCCGAGTATGCGGCTACCCGCCATAATGCCGGAGCTTGGTATCTGGATCTGCTATCCCGCCGCTATAACACCAGCTTAAAAGAAGAAGCTAAGTTTTTCGGTTATACCGGCCGTGTCAGTATCCATGGTCAAGATGTGCGCCTGCTGGTGCCGACCACCTTTATGAACTTAAGCGGTAAAGCCGTGGCGGCGATGGCCTCTTTTTATCGCATCAATCCCGATGAAATTCTGGTCGCCCATGATGAGCTGGATCTGCCTCCGGGCGTGGCCAAGTTTAAACTCGGTGGCGGCAACGGTGGTCACAACGGGTTGAAAGACATTGCCAGCAAGCTCGGGAACAATCCGAACTTCCACCGCCTGCGGATCGGTATTGGTCATCCGGGCGATAAAAATAAAGTCACGGGTTTTGTGCTCGGTAAACCACAGGCTGCCGAGCAGCGTCTGATTGATGATGCCATTGATGAGGCGGTGCGTTGCACCGATGTGCTGATGAAAGACGGCATGCTGGCCGCCATGAATCGCCTGCATGCATTCAAAGCCAACGTCTGATGGTTTGATAGCTCGCCCCAGCGTTCACGCACAGCAGCCCTGCTCAATGCCGGTAAAGCTGTGATATAATCTATAGTTTGATTTGCACCCTTTTTTCGTGCATGACATTTCGAGTGTAGAAGGTAATTACATCATGGGATTCAAATGTGGCATCGTAGGTCTGCCTAACGTGGGTAAATCTACCCTGTTCAACGCCCTGACCAAAGCGGGTATCGAAGCAGCTAACTTCCCGTTCTGCACCATTGAACCTAACACCGGCGTGGTGCCGATGCCGGATCCACGTCTTGACCAGCTGGCTGAGATCATCAACCCTCAGCGCACTGTGCCGACCACCATGGAATTCGTGGATATCGCCGGTCTGGTAAAAGGCGCATCCAAAGGTGAAGGTCTGGGTAACCAGTTCCTGGCTAACATCCGTGAGACCGAAGCGATCGGTCACGTTGTTCGTTGCTTTGAAAACGACAACATCATTCACGTTGCTGGCCAAGTTGACCCGGCTGATGACATTGATGTGATCAACACCGAGCTGGCGCTGTCTGACTTGGAAGCGTGTGAGCGCGCTCTGCAGCGTGTACAAAAGCGTGCCAAGGGCGGAGACAAAGATGCCAAGCTGGAGCAGGAAGTACTGCAAAAGTGTCTGCCACACCTGGAAAATGCCCAGATGCTGCGCACCTTGGATCTGAGCGATGATGAAAAAGCTGTCATCAAGTACTTGAGCTTCCTGACCCTGAAGCCAACCATGTACATCGCTAACGTGAACGAAGACGGTTTCGAAAACAACCCGTATCTGGACAAAGTTCGCGCTATCGCAGCCGCTGAAGGTTCAGTCGTGGTTCCTGTTTGTGCCGCTATCGAAGCCGATATCGCCGAGCTGGAAGACGAAGATAAAGCTGAATTTATGGCTGAGCTGGGTATCGAAGAGCCAGGTCTGAACCGCGTGATCCGCGCCGGTTACAAACTGCTGAACCTGCAAACTTACTTCACCGCGGGCGTGAAAGAAGTGCGTGCGTGGACTATCTCTGTGGGTGACACAGCGCCACAAGCGGCAGGTAAAATTCACACTGACTTTGAAAAAGGCTTTATCCGCGCACAAACCATCGCATTTGACGATTTCATCAAATACCGTGGTGAGCAAGGCGCCAAAGAAGCCGGTAAGATGCGTGCCGAAGGTAAAGACTATATCGTTAAAGATGGCGATATCATGAACTTCCTGTTCAACGTATAACGCATTTACCCTGCTGTTTTTTGCTTTAAAAGCCCCGTCGGGAGTGATCCTGACGGGGCTTTATTATTTTGCTCGATGGCGTGTTCTCGATAGCGCCTTCTCGCATACTCTTACTTTCTTACCTCATCACGCCTTTTCATCCTCTCATCACCTGCCACGCGTTATCTCCCGCATACGAATCACTCTCACACTTGCTAAAGATAAGTGTGAGCCGAGCGCCGGAAAGGGGCGTCTGAGGCTGGTAGGGTAAGCTATTTCCCGCCGTAGCCGTAACAGGAGAAATAGCTATGGATAAGGCTTTGCCTATCATCATTGATTGCGATCCTGGCCATGACGATGCCATTGCGCTCACTCTTGCGCTAGCCAGCCCGAAGCTGAACGTACTCGCCGTAACCACCAGCGCCGGTAACCAAACCCCCGATAAAACGCTGCGCAATGCTCTGCGCATCCTCACCTTGTTAGGTCGTCACGATATTCCAGTAGCTGGCGGCGCACCCAAGCCACTGCTGCGCGAGCTGATCATTGCCGATAACGTTCACGGCGAATCCGGTCTCGACGGCCCTGCCCTACCTGAGCCGGGATTTGCGCCACAAGCCTTAACGGCGGTCGAATTGATGGCCAAAACCCTGCGTGCGAGCATAGAGCCGGTAACGCTGGTACCGACCGGCCCGCTCACTAACATTGCACTGCTGCTCAGTGCCCATCCCGAGCTCAAGGCGAAGATTGCACGGATTGTACTGATGGGCGGGAGCGCCGGTCCGGGGAACTGGACACCGGCGGCTGAGTTCAATATTTATGTCGATCCGGAAGCGGCAGAAATAGTATTTGGCGCAGGCGTGCCGATCACCATGTGTGGGCTAGATGTCACACACGCCGCGCAAGTGATGGATGAGGATATCGAACGTATTCGTGCCATCACGAACCCTATCGCCCGCACTGTGGCTGAACTGCTCGACTTTTTCATGATTTATCACCGCGATCCGAAATGGGGCTTTGTCGGTGCGCCGCTACATGACCCGTGCACCATTGCCTGGTTACTGCGTCCTGAGCTGTTTACCGGTATTGAATGCCACGTGAGCGTCGAGACGCAGGGCCAATACACTGTCGGTATGACGGTGGTGGATAGATACCGCCTAAGCACGCACGAGCCGAATGCTACGGTTTTGTTGGGTGTTGAGCGCCAAGGTTTTATCGATCTGTTGGTCGAACAGCTACAGGCTTACAGTGAGCAATAACGAGTGGAGGAGATGTGAAGGCAAGTCGACTAAGTAAAAAGAAAATGCACCGCGGATAAAAACAAAAAGCCCAGCTGATTAAATCAACTGGGCTATCAATTTGGCGGTGAGGGAGGGATTCGAACCCTCGATACGTTGCCGTATACACACTTTCCAGGCGTGCTCCTTCAGCC
>NZ_JRKB01000139.1:0-244 GCF_000800945.1 Plesiomonas sp. ZOR0011 | reverse complement strand
GGGGCTATAGCTCAGCTGGGAGAGCGCTTGCATGGCATGCAAGAGGTCAGCGGTTCGATCCCGCTTAGCTCCACCAAATCTCGCTCTCGCAATTCTATCTTCTCCCAATCCTTCGTATTAATCTTAAATTTTCTGTATTTTGCCTAAATTTTTTCTCGCTTAAGCTTTTATCTGCTATCTGCTATCTGCTATCTGCTATCTGCTATCTGCTATCTGCTATCTGCTATCTGCTATCTGCTATCTG
>NZ_JRKB01000138.1:0-209 GCF_000800945.1 Plesiomonas sp. ZOR0011 | reverse complement strand
CACTGACACGGCAGCTGTGATGCAAATCACTGATTGGCCTGCAGTAATGAATATCGGCTCTTGAGAAAATGCAAAAACATTTTCTTGACAGCAAAACAGGATTGCGGAATAATTCACTTCCTGTCGCTACTTAGGTAGCGAAACGCTCTTTAAAAAGTTAATCAGACAATCTGTGTGGGCACTCGTTTGAGAATGCTGATATCCAAAAG
>NZ_JRKB01000137.1:0-1301 GCF_000800945.1 Plesiomonas sp. ZOR0011 | reverse complement strand
TTTTGAAATGAGCATTCGCTGCGCGAATTTTACGCTCATTTCAAACCACTGCGCACGCAAGCGTGCTCCGTTATGCCCCTTAATTAAAGGTTATCAGGAAAGGCTTTTAATCAATATTTTTAGCGTATGTAAGTTTTGTAAAACTGGTGTAGTAGAACTCACACTGGTGCGAGATGTCTGCTGTAATTTAGTCATTCGAACCATAGTCGTTTGTTAAGTGTGTTGTAAATATGGTGATAAAAACTCAATCAGAAAACTAACTAGGAGTACCAATCCAGCCAAAAAGCCAGATACTACTGTAGGTACGATGGTAAAAATCCAAACTCTCGCATTATGTAAATTGACCTGCTGTTCTATGCTCTGAATTTCCATCAAAGTATCAACTGTCGGTGATTGAAGCCTACTCGTTATTTTCCGCATTTGGAGGGCACTGCTAATCATCTTATATAACTCAAATCCGATGAATACCATCAATGATAATAAGATTAACGCCCCTGATGACAAAACAGCCCAGTCAGGTATATCTTTCTTAATGCTTGACCAAAGAGTAAAGAAACCCACATAACCAGCAGCAATAATCAGATTGCTATATGAGTTTGCCTTGCCATAAGCGTGTGAGACGACCTCTTTTATAATCGCAACATTCTGATTCGTTTGTATTCGTGCATGCTCCTGATTTATGCGATTAATATGTTCTGCAAGCTCATTGTGACGATCAACACAACGATGCTCCATTTCATAAATATCCTGATTCACTTAAAACAACCTCAAAAAAACTAACAACGTATTATGCGGATAGTTTTCGTATAGTAACGCGGGATGAACTCTGAGTCACCATATGTAACGCTGTGTAGTGTGTCGGGAAGAGATTTTTACTCCGGAAGCAGAGTTAGCTCATGTTTTGGGTGCGCAAAAACACATTGCTGTTCGAGCATCCGGTTCCGTGATAACAAGAAGCTCAAGCAGGGACATTTTGAAATGGGCATTCACTACGTGAATTTTATGCCCATTTCAAACCGCTGCGCACGCAGGCGTGCTACGCTATGCCCCTTAGCTAAATGTTATCTGAAAGGCGAATTTAATAGGCTTTCGTGGTTTAAATTTCAGTCCGTAGCCAAGCTAGTTTTCGTGGCGCAATTGTATTCTTTCTTCGGTTTAGCTTCAGAGTCGAATGGTCGAATCACGTGATAAATCATCGGTAGAATAGGGTAAGTTAGGCTCGCCGAGGAAAGCTGCTTTTACTTAAGGCTGTTACGTTGGTCGGCAAAACCCTGCTTTTAGCAACCTTGGGGTTTCAGATA
>NZ_JRKB01000136.1:0-648 GCF_000800945.1 Plesiomonas sp. ZOR0011 | reverse complement strand
GCATTATTCCGCTTTCCTGTTGTGCCGTCAAGCATTTTTTATCATGCTCAACTGCGTTGTTTCGTTGACCACCGACTACTGTGATTTGCATCACTGCTGCCGTGTCAGTGGAGTCGCATTATAGGGGCGCGCCGCGAAAGCGCAAGCGTTTTTCACCAGAAAAAACGCCGAAAGAGCAAGATATGATCAGCGCGTCAGATACGCACAATCTACCCACACACTACCCACATCAAACGCGCAAAAACTGTGTATAACTTGGCTTTTGCGTCGAAAAGAGCAGGCTTCATTTGTACTCACGACGATCTACTGCGAGCCTTATTGTTCGTTTGCTATGGAAAGAAGCTTCATCTTCCTAATGAAGAATGGTTTTCGCCCTCTGATTCCTCGCCATGTGCTTATGTATAACCCGCTTACCTCTTCCTATAGGTATCTATACAAGTAGGCATATATAGAGGATGAATGAGGTATCAGTGTAATCACACAGAGAACCCGCTTCTTATCTCTCTCCTTTTATTCGCTGTTTCTTTTGGAGGAGAGGCATATGCCACCGCCGAACAGCAATACAGTGGTAATAAATGATAGAGAATTACGTTTACCGACTGGCCGCAAGAGATAGAGATAGAGATAGAGATAGAGATAGAGATAGAG
>NZ_JRKB01000135.1:0-404 GCF_000800945.1 Plesiomonas sp. ZOR0011 | reverse complement strand
TGGCTATGACGGGATTCGAACCTGTGACCCCAGCATTATGAGTGCTGTGCTCTAACCAGCTGAGCTACATAGCCATTAATCTGTTGTGCTCCCGAAGATCGGTTTTTCACGATTTCAGAAACTGTGTATTGAATGGCTGGGGTGCCAGGATTCGAACCTGGGCATGGCGGGATCAAAACCCGCTGCCTTACCGCTTGGCGACACCCCATCCGGGTATTCAACACAACTTAAATTGGCTGGGGTGCCAGGATTCGAACCTGGGCATGGCGGGATCAAAACCCGCTGCCTTACCGCTTGGCGACACCCCAAGAGAATATTTACGTAGTGAAATGGTGGCTATGACGGGATTCGAACCTGTGACCCCAGCATTATGAGTGCTGTGCTCTAACCAGCTGAGCTACATA
>NZ_JRKB01000134.1:0-345 GCF_000800945.1 Plesiomonas sp. ZOR0011 | reverse complement strand
CTGGTCACCGTCCCAGCGATAGTGGACGCGGGTTATCGCGGTGAGTTGGCTCACCTGCCCCTCCCGCTCCTTGCCGGTACGCCGACCAAAGGGGTCGTAGCGGTAACGCCAGCGGCTGCCATCGGGCAAGATGACCCGTTGCAGGCGGTCAAAGCCATCCCACTCAAATTGGGTGGTCTGGGGTCGGAAACCGGGGCGTGATACCACCTTCTCACTGAGCCGCCCGCACTTGTCGTAGCGGTATTGATTGGGCCCTATCTGACTGACCTGGCCCGCAGCGTCATAACGGCGCAAGGGCTCGGCCTGCGCCTGCTGGCTGGATAACGGTTGCCCATCGCTGGGCAG
>NZ_JRKB01000017.1:0-1063 GCF_000800945.1 Plesiomonas sp. ZOR0011 | reverse complement strand
TACGGTAACAAACTCTTGAGTCCAACCCGTACAGACACGACAAATCGCCAGTGGCGGTAGCCATTGGTAACTGATTTAAGAAGAGGAGCTTTGTATCACGGAGTTCTTGAAGTGGGTTGCCCGTTAAGGCTACACTGAAAGGACAGTTTTGGGTGACTGTGCTCCTCTAATAAGCCAGTTACCTCGGTTCTCAGAGTTGGCGCTCTTTGAACCTGAAAAAGCCACCGTTAGCGCGGTGGTTTTTTCTTTTCTGAGGCAAACTCTATCAGCACTTAGTGCTTTCTGGCAAATTCTTCTTTCCCAACAGGTATTTACGCCGTAAATACGTAAATCTATGATTTACATCTGAATAAACACCTTCAGAAGGCAGATAGCCAATACCAATAGGGTCAAATCTTTAGCTACTGCCCCAAGAGCGATCAGCCGCTCAATCAAACCATTTACTTCGTTCATCAGTCCTCCTTGGTAGATATACTTTTTTTGTCATGCCCAATTTTTGCATCACGACAAATTCGAGTGCGACATCCATTGTCGTACCATCCCAAACCGAACGAAATCACAAGACGGTGTGCCAGCGTCTGGCACACCATAAAGATAACACCAAGTAGACGTCACAATCAATAAACCTTTTACTTTCAATAACTTATTGATACTTTTTCTTAAATGACATGTCCATGCTCGGTCTCGTTAGCCTCACACCACCGCAATACGGAGCTAACATCGTCCATCGTCTTTTTGTAAGGTTTTCAGCGGACGAGCGTTAAGTGGCTATGAGTGGGTAATGAATAAGCGCCCACTAGTGGAGATGGCTATCTCCAAGCAACTGACTTAACCGGAGGACATTTATGACCGTGACCCTTATAGCCCTGCTGGCCGTGCTTGCAAACAACTCAACTGAGCAAAATCTGAGCTTTTCACTAGCCGTTCTATGCGGTACGGCTCTAGTTATCGCACTCAAGCGACTAACAGATACCGACAAGGATTAAACATAACGCTCATTTACCGCACTACAGACAGCGAAGAGTAAGAGACAACATGAATCCGGCGAACCCTGAGCCAAACC
>NZ_JRKB01000133.1:0-215 GCF_000800945.1 Plesiomonas sp. ZOR0011 | reverse complement strand
CAGGGGCGGAGGGACTCGAACCCCCAACATTCGGTTTTGGAGACCGACGCTCTACCAATTGAACTACGCCCCTAAAGCTTTATTACTACGACTAGCGAGCTAGTGATAGTAAAAAGCCCAGCATCAGCTGGGCTTTTTGAATCAGTGGCGGTGCGGACGGGACTCGAACCCGCGACCCCCGGCGTGACAGGCCGGTATTCTAACCAACTGAACTA
>NZ_JRKB01000132.1:0-278 GCF_000800945.1 Plesiomonas sp. ZOR0011 | reverse complement strand
ACTTCTTCTCCACCATTCTGACTGATGCCACCATCGTGGATATCGATTGCCAGATGCCACATTGCCAAGACCCATCCAAATCAGACTTTACTCAGCTGATTCAAGTCTCTTTGGCTTATCGCAAGATTGACTGGGAACACACTGTTGCAGGCACTTCAGGTGCTGATGACTGGCGTGCACCAATCGAAGCTTAATCCGCTGTACGGATAGATAAAAACTGAACCTGCTTCGGTAACGGAGCGGGTCTTTGCTGTTTTGTTATCTCTACCCCGATGACG
>NZ_JRKB01000131.1:0-218 GCF_000800945.1 Plesiomonas sp. ZOR0011 | reverse complement strand
CCGTAGCTCAGCTGGATAGAGTACTCGGCTACGAACCGAGCGGTCAGAGGTTCGAATCCTCTCGGATGCACCATCTTTTGTTTTGTGATGGCAGTGTGGAGTAATCCACGCACCTTGCTTCATGTTGTTGATGAAATACTCTATGCATCCGTAGCTCAGCTGGATAGAGTACCCGGCTACGAACCGGGCGGTCAGAGGTTCGAATCCTCTCGGATGCA
>NZ_JRKB01000130.1:0-278 GCF_000800945.1 Plesiomonas sp. ZOR0011 | reverse complement strand
ACTTCTTCTCCACCATTCTGACTGATGCCACCATCGTGGATATCGATTGCCAGATGCCACATTGCCAAGACCCATCTAAATCTGATTTTACCCAGCTGATTCAAGTCTCTTTGGCTTATCGCAAGATTGACTGGGAACACTCTGTTGCAGGCACTTCCGGTGCTGATGACTGGCGTGCACCAATCGAAGCTTAATCCGCTGAACGGATAGATAAAAACTGAACCTGCTTCGGTAACGGAGCGGGTCTTTGCTGTTTTGTTATCTCTACCCCGATGACG
>NZ_JRKB01000016.1:0-2067 GCF_000800945.1 Plesiomonas sp. ZOR0011 | reverse complement strand
TGGGCTGTATGCACGAACTCCCCGTTCAGCCCGACTACCACGCCATGTACGGTAACAAACTCTTGAGTCCAACCCGAACAGACACGACAAATCGCCAGTGGCAGTAGCCATTGGTAACTGAATGCGTGGAGTGCCTAAAGGAGTTCTTGAAGTGATTAGCGTGTTAAGGCTACACTGAAAGGACAGAATATGGTGACTGCGCTCCACGAAAGCCAGTTACCTCGGTTCAAAGAGTTAGCAGCTCTGCGAACCTGAAAAAACCACCGTTAGCAGCGGTGGTTTTTTTCTTTCCAACAGAGATGAGATTACATCGATATCCTAACAATCTCAAGAATATCCATGTTACCAGTGGGCAGGCTTTCGTATTGGTTTACGTCGGGTTGGAATCGTATCTGGATACTGAGATTCAGCTAACGCCTCATTGGATATATAGTTCAACACCCAATCCACTCTCTCCGATGCACTGGTAATGACTCGCTGACCATCTTGCTCACGCGGTATAACCATTCCTATGCGAATATGAGGAAAATCCTGCTTTATCAGTGAAATGGATGGTTCCATATCAGAGTCGTTAGAACAAACAACAATCTGATCGCACAAACCTAAAGATGCATCCCTATACATCTCCAAGGCCATCAATACATCAGTTTGCTTTTCTTCAAGCTTCCAAACCCTTGTTCTATTCAACTTTGATGGCGGAGAGCCCTCAACAAAGGCCATTGCGTGATCAACCCTTTCTGAGTAATAGCCCTTTATAATCTCTACTTTAGATGGGTATGTGACCGTTAAAGCCCGATGATATGACTGCTGAGCTTGATGAGCATCTTGCCCTCGAGAGGCAAATTTAGCTTTGATTTCAGAAGTGAAGAACTTGAGCTTCAGGAGCTCAGCCTCTCTAGACTTTAATGGCAATAATTTTTTTTCAAATAGAGCCACTAAATCGAGCCATTTAGCTCCAGATCTCTTTATTCTTCCGTGATAAAAGTTGAAACCATCAACGTAAACGAATGTTCTCATGACGCTCTGCTTTCTTTGCACATAAAAAAACCGCCTCTGTGGGCGGTTTTAACAACTAAAACATTGATAATCAAACAGTTTAAGTTGCAGTCCCTCAAAAGTGAGATATTGACACTTAGGAGGTAGGTTTCAAGCCCCTCAGGGAAAACGCGTAACTTAATCGCTGCATCCTAGAGGTAGGTATCTAGTCCCTCAAGATAATCGCGTAACTTAATCGCGTCATCAAAAGGTGAGTATGTTTTTAGTATAGTTGATTACTAGATACAGATAAGCGCGCAGGTGTCGTACTAATTATATAATTTAATACCAACCCTGTTAAACTAGCTCTTCCTTCGGAAGTTCTAGTTTAACAGGGTTGGTAGTGTCATGTCAGAAAAAAATATCGAGCGCCGTTGGGGAAGTGATGCGCTAGCTATGGGATGGACAGCAATCCCTGCCTCACTATTCTTTCTTCAAGGAACTCTATCCATTAGTCCTGTGGCATTTAACGTACTATTGAACTTAATTACACATTGGTGGAAACCATACGAATGGCCTCATCCATCACAGGAAAGCATCGCGATCAGAATGAGTGTGTCAGTTAGAACGGTACAACGAGGGCTTGGGGAGTTAGAGCAGAAAGGTTTGCTAATTCGCATAAAAACTAGCAAAGAAAACCCTAAATACCGAGGTAGGAATATTTACGATTTATCTAAGCTCGTTGATGCTCTCAACCACTTAGCTCCTGACATGAAAGATAAGCTCAATGAGCACTGATAATCGACATTTACCATAATCTGCATTTCCCGCACCGCCTGAGACGCTCTAAGCGCGTTTTGGGCGGCTAAGCCACAGAACCGCACCTCTTTACCGCCCAAAACCCCGCAAAACGCCGCTGATGAATTTTGAGGCCATGAATAGCCATGCACCGCCGTGGATGATCGCCGTTTTGAACCCGTTTTCAGTGCTTAACTGGCAAAAGGTCAGGGTGGGGCCACTGGCCCCACTTTAAAAGTCGAGGCGATGAACGGGTACGCAAATGTTTTGCGTGACCGTGAAGTGCCGGCGGGG
>NZ_JRKB01000129.1:0-260 GCF_000800945.1 Plesiomonas sp. ZOR0011 | reverse complement strand
TGGAGCAGCTTGGTAGCTCGTCGGGCTCATAACCCGAAGGTCGTTGGTTCAAATCCAGCTCCCGCAACCAGTTTTAAACAAAACGCACTAGCGGTTTGTCGCGAAGAAAGAATCAGTCGCGGGGTGGAGCAGTTTGGTAGCTCGTCGGGCTCATAACCCGAAGGTCGTTGGTTCAAATCCAGCCCCCGCAACCAGTTTTATGTGCCACCGATGGGTGGCAGACAAGAAAAAGAAAGAATTTGGCGCGGGATGGAGCAGCT
>NZ_JRKB01000128.1:0-809 GCF_000800945.1 Plesiomonas sp. ZOR0011 | reverse complement strand
GGTTCAGCTCGCTGTCATAACCAAATAGCCGGGCCTGACGCTCGTGACCGCGCTTGCTGCGCTCGGCCACCACCTGGCCGTTGCCATTGCGTTTCTGACCTCACTCGTACCTGTTGCTTGTAAAAAAACACCGGCACTATGCCGGTGTAAGGTGATAACTATGACTGTACATTTTAGAGTGTGATATATGCATCATTCTCTATATAAAAGAGAAACGCTTTCATATACATATCGTCTGGCACCTTCCCCTTCATCTGCATCTCAATATTTCTACAAATGGATTGAACTGTTTGCACTGAAAGCAAATATTTATATCCATTTTCAATAGCAAAAGCAGGTTCATCCACATCATCATCCTCAATATCATCAGGATCTAGCGCGATCGTGGGTAAATTTGGTCTCAAAGCCTCATTCTGTGGGACATATACTGCGTAAGACCAAGGATAACTATGGCTAGTTTTAATAAAATTTATTAATTCACATGTTTTCAATTTCTGCCTCCTCCCCAGTTTTGCATACCGCCTTTACCATTGGGGTGTAAAGAGCTCTGCACGACTCCCGGAGATTGATGTTGTGCCATTGGGATAAGTTGCATGAAACTGGGGCGTGATACCACCTTCTCACTGAGCCGTCCGCACTTGTCGTAGCGGTACTGATTTTGCCCAATCTGGCTGACCCGGCCCGCAGCGTCATAACGGCGCAGGGGCTCGGCCTGCGCCTGCTGGCTGGACAGCGGTTGCCCATCGCTGGGCAGAATATGGGAGAGCTCGCAGAGGTTCAGCTCGCTGTCATAACCAAATAGCCGGGCC
>NZ_JRKB01000127.1:0-354 GCF_000800945.1 Plesiomonas sp. ZOR0011 | reverse complement strand
GTGTTTGGGTTTGGAAAATACGGGCATTGTGATGCAAGGATAAACGCCACAACGCCGGTTTTACCTGCATGCTATAGCGAGTACGGCGAAAACCGGTATCACCTTGGGAGAATTGACTCACCACACCGCTAATACGGCGCTGTAGTTCGCCCTCAAACCAAATCAGCAGCTCACAAGGCTGCTCTAACACGGCCTCAAAATCGATATCAGGCTGGTGACTGGCCAGCTCTAGATTCAGCTCAAAGGGACTATTTAGTGCCTCGTGTAGCGAAAACTCAGCGACAGCAAAGGTTGACTCCGGCAACTCACCCACGTTAACGGTAAACTGCAATCCGGTTTGATTGGCCATGTCTC
>NZ_JRKB01000126.1:0-264 GCF_000800945.1 Plesiomonas sp. ZOR0011 | reverse complement strand
GAGTTATCAAATGGCGTACCACCTTACGACGTTGCGGTACGCTTACCACTTTCGGGTATTCAGATCTTGCAGCATGGCCTTGTCGAGGGTTAAATCTGCAACAATACGTTTGAGTTTCTCGTTTTCTTCCCGCAATAGCTTCAACTCGCGGACTTGGTCCGACTCTAGACCTGCATACTTTTTCTTCCATGCATAAAATGTCCCTTCCGCAATCCCAAGCTTTCGTGCAATTTCAGCGATTGGTAATCCTGCTTCATGCTGCTT
>NZ_JRKB01000015.1:0-22154 GCF_000800945.1 Plesiomonas sp. ZOR0011 | reverse complement strand
AGTGGAATATGCACGACAAGCAGCGTAGGTTGAAGAATCTCATCATAAAATTGGTATTAATCTAGGGGAAAGGTCAAAGCCCCTGAATTTGATTGCAGGGGCTTTTGTTTACCAATCGCAAGAGGAAATAGTTTTGAAAAAGGAAGTGGAAAGTTTTGAGTTTGTGCTGAAACACGAACTTGATGTTATTTCTTGGAATGTGTCTGAAAGTCAACTTATTAATATAGCAAAAGATATTGCTAATTTTGATGGTGAGCTAGAGAAAAACAACGTAAGAGATATTTTAATTTCCAATGGGGTTTTAAAGTATTTCGCGCGTGGATTTGAGGGGCTTAGCTTTAGTCGTATGCAGGCCCTATTAAAAGCAGCGAAAGATGTTGCGAATAACAACAAGAGTGAGGAATAGTGGATAGGCTTACGGTGGAAGCGGTAAATAATGAGTGGTGATCCTGTAAAAACGCAGCAAAATGATTTGAAAAGAGAATACGACTCTTGTTGCGACACTTTAGAATGTTTTAGTAAAGATATAAAAAATATCACTCTAGCTGAAGAGCTTGGAAAAAAGATGGAGCAGTTATTTTTCAAGTTAGAGTGTTCTGCTGCGGATAGCCACTCGCTATATGATACAGATGCTCATGATGTTGGTAAATGGTTTGCAGATACCTGTTATGACTCTATGATCACCCTTGTTTCATATGTGGAGTTAATGAAATTAATTGAATTTGATCGTTATTTCATTCCGTCACAAAAATCTTTGGCAAGTATGCAATCACTTGTTAGGCTGTTTTTGGAAAGGAAGCAGGTGATTGAGTTAAGGAAATTGCTTTCAGATAATTCAATTACAACTATTGGCCTTGATGAAAAAAGAATATTCAGAATGACAAAATCAGTAGAGAGAGGGTTAGTCTACCTATTTGGTGTGGTTTTTCTTAGCGTCATTGTTATCTCAGCGTTCTTTATACCCTATCCGTCAGACTACCAGTATGAGGTCTTTCGTATTACTTTAGCTTTATCAGGTGCTGGGCTTGCAACATTTTTTTCGGGGTTTCTAACTGTTGAGTTGCCCGGAAAGATTAAAGCAGGTAGTGGATTTGCAGTGTTTATAATAATCTATTATTTTGCGCCTGTGGCTTTGTGATTATCAGCTTATACATTATGAGGCTGCGGTGAGATGTGATTTCACCGCAGCCTCTTCGTTTATGCTGTATGGAGTAAATTTAACCCAAAACACCTTCATTTAACATAATGACTCTTTTGTGATCTGACTCGTCCTGTTACACGTAAAAATCGCCCCAAACCATTCAAAAGATCAGCTTTTCTATCACCCGATCATCACTTTTTTCTGTTGCTAAATTGTTACCGTTGGCGCAAAGGCTATTTGACAGCAAAAATGCAGCCAAATCGTTATTTTGGATGTTTTACTCTGTTTATGCGAATAGTGACAGTGTAACTCTATTTGCAGGTTTAGTCCCATATTGGGATAAATTACTTGCATAAGTCCCGCGATGGGACTATTATAAACACATGAAGATAATTGCTATCAAAACACTAAGGGATTTCTGGACGGCGAATCCCGATGCAGAGCAGCCGCTAAAAGCTTGGGTTGATGAAGCGAGTAAAGCTGAATGGAAAAGCCCAGCAGAAATTAAAGAGCAATACCGCAGCGCCAGCATTCTTAAAAATAGGCGAGTGGTGTTCAATATAAAGGGGAATAATTATCGATTAATTGTTGCAATTGCATATCAACGTGGATGGGTGTTTATTAAATTCATCGGTACTCATAAAGAGTATGACAAAATTGATGCTGAAACAGTTAGTCTGGAGTAAAAATATGCAGATTAAACCAATCAAAACAGAGCAGGATTATGAAGCGGCACTCCGTGCCGTAGAACCTATGTTTGATAATGAACCTTCACTTGATTCCCCGGAAGGGGATTTTTTTGAAGTCATGTGTATACTGATTAGTGAGTACGAAAGAAAGCACTATCCAGTTGAAGCGCCTGATCCCGTTGAGGCCATTAAGTTCAGAATGGAACAGCAAGGTTTAACGGTAAAAGATCTTGAGCCAGCAATTGGTAAATCTAATCGTGTCTATGAAGTGCTTAATCGCAAAAGAAATCTGACTCTTCCTATGATTAGGAAATTACATTCTATGTTTGGTATTCCATTAAATAGCCTTGTTGGTGAGGCCATTTGATTTTCATGTTGATTACTTTTTCGTTGTCCATCAAATCCACATGAAGCATAGCCAGCGAAATTGATCACAGCTTTTCTATATTGCTGAATTTTCGCCTATGGCTCGAAAATAATTTGGCCGTAAAAATACGGCCAAAAAGAGGGGGCTCTATTTATGTGTAGAGTGACAACGTTACAAGTAAACAGGTTACTTGCCGCACGCTGGGCATTTTCCGCCAGTTCTTGGCGCAAAGTTAATTGTGTTGGCTCCCTGATGCCTGTTTCCATAATTTTCGCCCATAGGACGTGGTCGTCCTGAGTTACTTTCGCTTACTCGATGAAAAAGCTCTAGTTTTTCGTCCATGCTAAGTTTTGAAATAGCGTTTAAGATATTATCTACATTCTGGCTCATTATTATTCTCCGTTGAGTTGTTTTGAGTTGATGACACCGGTGTTTGCCCACAACTTGAGCATTTTGTTTTTCTGCTGTTGCTATTAGGATTTTGATTACATGCGTGACATTCACGGTTGTAATAACTGAGGGATGAAATATAAGCGTACTGTCGTTCTTTGATAGAAATATGTTGTGTCAAATCAATAAGCTCTTGCGTTTCATTTTCTTTTGAAAGTTCTTGATATGCATTAAAGAAATCACTGTTCTTATTAGGTGGCAGCTAATAAAGCGTTTGCATTTATTATATATGGCCGTATTTCCTTGAACAGATTTGATCGCTGATTCATAGCTTGAGTCCCAGCCAGCAACAAGAGCCCAAGTAGATAGGATTAGTTGGAGAATGCCAATTACACTTGCGACTAAGACGATGACTTTCATTAAGTCTTGACTTTGACCGAATGAAATGAATACACCACCTACTGTCACTGGTAACACAATACCTAAAAAAGTTAACCATGATCTTAATGTTCGAAGTGTATTAGCGCGCTTTTCGAATATTTGAATTGTTCCGTAAGAAAGGAATTGTATATGAGCAATCTCTCTAGTTATTTCTTTTCGATCAATGTTATTTTCTTCATTCATGATTATTTTATAGTGCCTGCTAATACATTTGTTGTTTAATTTTAGATGTGTGGCATTCTAAAAAACGTTCCTATAATACAGTTATAGGAATCTTCCGTCACTCATTTACAGTAATGTTTGTCTTCCAAGTTGATGATTGAGTTATCTCCTATCCCGTTGTCCATCAAATCCACATGAAGCGTAGCCAGCGATAAAATACCCCAGCAAAGGGTATTTTGAGCGGGAGCGCCCAACCGCCGAGACAAGGCGGGTGGGGCTGATTGTGGAGTTGTGCGGCAACGTTTTGACCCTTTAGTATTTCCGTGTTTTCTTTTTCTTCTTGCAAGGCTTTACGCCTGCGTATCCTAAACTTTCAACCTATCCCAAAGAGCTCTCAAAGTTAAAGCAGGGGGGCACACTTCGGCTCCCCCGCTTGCGGGGTCGTCTCCTGGCATTTTACTAACCTGCTGATGTCTCACCCGCCAAGTAAAACAGAGTCTCTGTCTCTGGCTGCCGCTGCCAAGAGATGCCTAAACAGACAAGAGCAGGGCTTGCAGCAATCACTCTGATTGCGCCGCCCAGAACCGGCAACCTTCGGTTGCCTTTGTTGGGCGTGTGCTTCCTCCGATTCTCTCCGCAAGCCCACGCGGTTGCCCCAGATTCAGCGGCTCGTTGGTCAGCGTCATGCCCCCCTAAGCCCCTTCACCGCGAGCCACCTTAACCCCGCTTGTCCAAAAAACCAGTGTACGCAAGCCGCGCCAAGGCGCGCACTGGTTTTGTGGCCTGCACGGGGTTCTTGTGTCTATTTCGCGGCGAGGAACTCAGGAGAGCATGGTTTAAGACCAAGCGACCTACAGAAAAATCCGTGGCAACAACAAAAGAGCTTGCGGCTCAGAATCTAGGAAAGCATGGGTTTTAAGAGCAAAGAGAAAAAAGGAGGTGAAAAAAGATATTGGCGAAAGCCAGAAATAAAAAAAGGACTGCGACAACAGTCCTTTCCAATTAACAATTCCGACATAAAGGATCTAGCTAAATGTCTAAAGAAATTATAGAGACAGCGAAGAAAATTGCAAGCGGTAATTCTGCCACTATTCCGGCAATGAAGTTTTACGAGTGGGGCGAGTTTATCCGCCTGATTCGCCACTATCAGGCGGCGTAAATCAACCATAGCGCCCGCAAGGGCGCTATTTAACCCGACTTAACATTGCAAGGATTTACAAATGAATATTCAAGAAGCATTAAATGTTTTTGGCCTGAATGGTGATGATTTAACCGAGAAGCACATTAAAGCGACTTATAAAAAGTTAGCGCTGAAATATCACCCCGATCGTAACCCATTAGGCGCGGAGCTGATGAAGGCCATTAATGCCGCGTTTGAGATGCTGATCAACAACATCGACAATCTGAGCAAATACCAAGCCAGCGAAGCGGAAGCCCGCTACAACTACGGGGAAGAGCTGGAAGCGGTGTTAAATACACTCAATCAGTTAAGCGGCATTATTTTTGAGGTGATCGGTAATTGGGTATGGATCTCAGGCGAGACCAAAACACACAAAGAGGCGTTGAAAGAATTACGCTGCAAATGGGCTTCAAAGAAAAAGCAGTGGTATTTCCGCCCAGAGGAGCACAGAAGCCGCCGAAACAGTAAAGAGCATTCGATTGATGAAATCCGTGCTAAATACGGTTCAGATGGTCAGCGTAAAGCATGGGGACGCTATGCGGTAGAAGCTCGCGCAGCCTAAATAATAAAAAAATGGGCGGATATATTTTCCGCCCTAAGTACTAGAGTCTTTCAAATTTTGGATCTCACAATGAATGCTAAATCATTTTATGATCGTTATGTTTCGCTATTTGTGCGGGTATGTGCTGTTTTTGGCGAAGGCTGGCGAGTTGATACGCGTGTAAATGAATATTTCATTCACCTAATAAACCCGAATTTCCGTAACTACTACATATTTATCCGCGAGGATAAAGGGCGGTTAATTATTCGCGGAGGGGTAAAAAATGCTTATGGCAGTTTTGGTTTTAAAAATTCATGTAGTGTATCACCTACACGTCGGCCAGAAGGAATCGCGGGAGATATTAAACGCAAAGTGTTATGCGATGCGGCGGAGATTGTGAAAGAGGCGCAAGCGTACCAAGCACAGAAAGAGGCAAAGAAGTACACTGCGGAGATTGTGCGGGATGCGTTGGGGCGTCTGGTTCGCGTATCAAACGGTTATCAGTCAGGTTGGCGGATAGAGACAGAGAAGCAGATTAGCGGGAAGGTGCACGAAAGGTATCGCGGCTATGATCTGGAATTGTCAGGATTGACGGCTGATGATCTGATAAAGATCGCGGGATGTTTGTCGCAGTTGTAGGGGCGCGGAAATCCCAGAATGCGGGGATTGACCCCGCGTTCTGGGATGCAAGGTGCACACAACTCCACAATCAGCCCTGTCCGCCTTGTCCCGGCGGTCAGGCGCTCCCGCTCAAAATACCCTTTTGTTGGGTATTTATCGCTGGCTACGCTTCATGTGGATTTGTGCACACCTTGGCAACATCAAGAGCAGGCTTGCAGCAATCAATCTGATTGCGCCGCCTAATTAACCGCTCGCTCGAAAGCGAGCTTTAAGGCTGATTATTGGCTAAAATTTTCGGCTTGTTTTTTGCTATTGATATAATACAAATAAATTAATCCTATCGGTGCAACAAAAATCGCGAGTCCCCAGCAAAAAATCATAGTCATTGTTTTTGTAAAAAGCATGAGCATAGGATTTACAAAAAACACATTGTTACCGATGATGAACCCTATCACGCTTTCATAAACAAACCGTGAGTATGGATAAAGAAGCGTATTAATAGTGAGTACCGGCAATGCTTGGTAGTTAAATGGGTTATTCCCAAGATACATAGTTAATATCAGCGCTGCAGGGAATAGCGAACCAAAAAACAGGTGTCGCATATAATACTGAGTTGTTAATCCACCAAATGTTTTTCGTATAATGTTTTTCATTTTCTGTCCTTGAGGTTAAAATCAGGCGCTCATTATACAGATGCAACATTAAAATGTAATTATTTTTATATATTGGTTCTGTTTCACACATATTGAATGTGATGTTTGATATAATCGTGGTAATTAGATTAAGGGGTGCGTGATTATGAAAAAGGCTTTATTGGTTGTTCTTGCTCTGTTTTCTGTGAATGTTTTTGCTGCAGATAAACCCATTGTTGATGTAAGTGACATGGGGGTTGCAGAGATAAATGAAGTAGTAAAGAAAATGGATAGTGCAGATTTTATGAAGCTCTATCGTTACTATAACCAAGCGGTGCTGGATGATTGGGATAATGGTGCTAAAGGTGAGGATAAAGTTTCTCCAGTGGCATGTAAAATCCAGCTTGATCTTAGCATGGCTGGTAAGCGTTATGATAAAGTTAGTCAATCAGAAATAAAAAAAATTGACCGTGAAAACAAAAAATCAGTCATGAAATTGTGTATGAAAAATTTTTGAAATCTGGATATTTAAGCCGGGAGTTAACCCGGCTTTTTATTTACATTATTTGGCAGAGTTCTGTCTTGTGCGTTCTGCAATCATGTCTTTTACGATTTGCTGTTTTTTCGCTTCATCTGAGTTGCGATATGACTCTCCGGAGCTAGAGCCTCGACTGATCTGATTTCCTTGCTGTTGATCCCAAGTTTGACGATTACCGACATCAGCAGCATCGGAAGGGGCTTTATTGCGACCGGCTAGAAAGCCTGCTGCCGCACCGGCAACTGTGGCTACAGGGGCCATGACATCACGTAACGTCATTGCACCTGAGGCAAAACCGCCGGCAAGCGAGCCAGCAAGATTTGGGATTTGACGGATAATGAAGGTCATGATCCCTGCAACTATCACTATCTGTGCAGCAATAGCTAAGGGATTTGCCTCGCCTTCTAAGCTATTGTAGTTAATGAATTTACTTATAATTGTTGTCGCTAGTGTAATGATCGCGACACCAAAGACTTGGACTAGACAGTTCTCCATTAGCTTACTAAACCAACTCTCAGCGAATCGCCGAGTTGCAGGAAAGCAGGCTAGACTCAGAAATAGCGGCCCTAAAAGAAAGAGCAATGTCAGCAAGAATTTAGAGCCAATAATGATAATTCCTGCAGTTAATGTGACCGCGCCCAGCGTACCTAATACAGCTATTGCAGCAACGATCCAATCCCAGCTTTCAGAATCCCAAAGTGACATTTTAGCAAAGCAGTAACTAGCTTGCTTTACTGCTTCGGTTAATAAGCCATCCAGTGTTTCAAATACATTTAGCTCACTACCTCCGCCACCAACTCCGGCAGCTTTACTGATGCCTTGAGCCAATCCACCTGCCCACGCATCGATGCCACCAATTATGTATGTGGTGTAATTGGCGGCATTCAGTGATAATCCGGTGATGCAAACAACAACCACGCAGTGAATTACGACATCTTTTAATACATCATCTGACTTACCAGTGATGGAAGCATATCCCTTTAATGATATATAGACAGCCACACACAGCATAATAAAGATTTTTATAGTATCGATAAGCCCTTGAATACCATCAGTAATGTATGTTTTTGTGGCTTCATTGATACTTTCGCCAATATAGGAAAATACCGCAATATCCATGTCCATTATGACATTCCTTATTGATTAAATTTCAGTGGTGGTACTTTTTGACCGTAATTGGTTGAATTTCGGTATTTTGCGATAGATTCACGCGCCTGTTGCCTTAACATGGCTTGCTCTGCATCCGATGACGCGAGATACATATCGAGCTTTGTTTGCTCATTTTGGAGCATGGCTTGCTCTGCTTGTATACGCGCATTTAGCTCTGCAATGGATTTAGGATCTGATGTGGTATTAATGCGTTGCATTAACCCTTCAATTTGACCTGTGCGTTCAGATGATTTTTTAAATGTATCAAGCGCGAAAGCCTGATCTTGTGCTGGTTTTACGGATGAAGCTTCACAGATTTGTTTTTCAATACGATCTTGGACGTTAGAGCAAGCATCAAAAACCTTACTCGCATCGCGTAAGGCTTTAGCCGTTCCGGTTAGTCCTTTGTAGCCGTTAGTGCGAATACTGCTGTAAACATCTTGCCAGTTGTTAGGAAGATATTCCTTAAACTCTGGGTTATTCAATATCTGCCCTAGATTTCGAGTGCCGGTGATAGATTGATAATCTTTTTCCATCTGCTCAAACTGGCGTCGCATTTGCTCTAATTGATCAACGAGTGTCGCGTACTCCTTGAGCATTTGAGCATAATTTTGGAGTTGGGCCTGTTGTCCCGGAACATCTGCAACGATAGTGACAGGAATACCGGCCTGAGCTGTGGGTATAAGTAAGCTAGCGGCCAGAAGGCCGCTTAATACGTGTTTTTTCATGATTATTAACTCGTGGTTTATCTGTTGATAAAGCCACTTCCTTAAAAGTGGCTACCTTGAGCGATAGAAGATTATTTTTTAATGGCTGTGTTGATTTCTTTACGGGTTGATTCTGATAGCTGCGGCCAGACTTGTTCTAGTGTTCGGCCATTGTCGATAAGTTGTAACTCTTCTTGAGTTAATCTATGTTTACCACTTAATTGAAATGTCAGTAACCCAGATCCGACACCGACAACGCCGGCAAAAACACCTGCAATAATTATGGTGGATAACATATTGCGTAGGCTCATGCGCGGCGGGTTTGCTAGTAATAGCTGTTTGTGCGCATCAACGAGTGAACGAGTTACGCTTTCGCGTAACTCGTTTGCTGCAATTTCTTTTAAATCACTCCGTGTTTTTGAAAAGTGTGCATTGGCAGCAAGGACATATTTATCCACTGCTTCTTTAGCAGCATTAAGATGATTCTCAATGATGTCTTGCGTCATACCAATGCGGCAAGATGACTCTTCAAGAATATGATTTAACTGCTTGCGCAAATAAACCACTTCACCGAGCATGGCGGTTAAATAGGCTTCTTTAAGATCTTTAGATTCACGTTCCGTGATTGGCGGTAGTTCACTCATACACGAAATAGCTCTTGGTAAGTGTTATCTAACATACGTTTCACCCCGATAGCTAATCGGCGCAATCCTAACGCGCGGGAGTATTTGCGGCGTGTTGCAGAGTCGCTTTCTTCGGTTTGAGAAATTAACTGTTTATAGTCAGTATCATCAGCAACAATATCGGCGATGGTTTTAAAGTCGGTTTCATTCAGTCGGTTGAATAGTTCATTTTCGAAAATAACGGCGGAGGTGTTAATCACGGCCTTATCTTTGCGACCCATGATAGTATCAAAGGCCTTGGCAATATTAATATCGTCATCCAGCATATTGAACACGACGCGAATACGGTCTTGTTCAATACCTAAATCAGCAAGTGCCAAGAGCGTGCTGTCCGTATCTTCAATTTGCTTGTGCCGGTTAATCGTTGGTACCACGAAGTAATCAAAGTCCTCATGACTACCGATGGATTTTTTCATCTGGTTTAAGAACTCTTCGACGTTAGAGGCCCCAACGTCAATAATCACATTTTCCTGCTCCATTGCTTTATCCATAATGTCCGTAAAGGCTTTGCCCCTCATCTTTTCATCTTGGGTACCGTCAGAGTTAATGGATTCAACCGCAATAATGGCGCTGTTTTTGATTCGTGGTTTTAAGAGATGCTGGGCTACGATAGACTTGCCCACATTACCAGAAAAGTTAATAACGATGATTTTCATTGATTCTAATACCTTTTATTGGTGGTCGCGTAGTTCACGCTCAATTGTTGATTTTAAATGCATTGCCATATGGCGCTGCTCAGATGCAGGCTTTCCTCTGATGTCTTCAATGCTGCCACCTAATGCAACAAATCGATCTTGCCATCCAACAGCTTTATTGAAGGCATCCATTTTCTTTGTGAGTTCGGCAAGGGTAGCGGCGTTTTTATTTACGGTAGAGGATGATGCTAATATTGGAGTAGTGATATTTTGTGGGTTTGATTGTCTGCTGATTTCAACCTTTTCTGATTCTGGCTTTCGCTCCTTTCTTATTCTGTACAACATATTTTTTAGGTACTTTTTAGTTACCTTAATTCCTTTTTTATTTACAAATTCTGTTGTCAGCTCAATTGACACACCAGACTCTAGCAAATGATCAATGATAGGCATCATTTCTCGGATTTTTCTTATTTTTGATGGTGTGGCATTTTCAACGATCAGCACATCAGCTTGTTGTTTAAGTTCCTCTATGTCATCCGAATACATTACTTGCTTCCTTTGTGGTTTCTTTGTGCTTCTTTTGTGCTTCCTTTATGGTTTCTGATGCTTCCTCGTGGTTTCTTCGTGCTTTCCTATGCTTCTTTTGTGCTTCCTTTATGGTTTCCGATGCTTTCCGCAAGGTTTCCTCATGCTTCCAGATTTAAGAGACAGGCACGATGGGGACGTATGACAAAACACTAACGTGTTTGTCTACATCCCATGTGCCAAAGGGGAAACCCCTTTGAAACCCGCCATGCCCTCCGCAGAACTTGCCCGCACTGTTGTGCGCCCCGCCCGTTGGGTTTGCTGTGCAAATTCTTTGGTTAACGGCTCCATGTTGTTCCCGATTTTTGCGTTTGCTGTGCAGGCTGTTGCTGCTCACGCTCGGATTGTGATTGTTTATTTTCATGTTGAGCTTGCGCCTGCTTGATAATATTCATTCCCTTATTATGCTGAGCTTGTTTTTGCAGCATCATTTCGTTCATTACAGGGTCAGTAAATTCAACCTTGAGATTGTTTTTTACTGCAATCTCCGTGATTTGCTCTTTATATTCAGGTGTGCCTTGCACATCCAACGTCTTGCCAAACTTTTCGATTGATAGACGTAACCCAATTTCAACAGCTTTATTTTCTTCACTTCGGGTGTAAACGTGATCCCCTCGATCAACCACAATTTCCTTACCACCGTGGAAATAGCTAACATTACCATTCTTGTCTGTTTTATGTGTGATGTCGTCAAAATCACGCGGTGGTAGTGGTGTGTATGTTTTTGTTTTGTCTTTTGGTGTAATTGTTGAGTCCGGTTTTTCTTGTGTATTTGTTTGTGGTTTATTCTCTCGCGGTAATGGCTCTCGTACCTGAGTCATGAATGCTTCTTTATATACCCGCATTCTTTCTTGGTCGCGTTCCTGAGCAGCATAGAGAGGTTTTAGCTCGTCATTGACTTGTTTAGGTGAAATTGAGTGTGTCTCACGAATTAATTGAGTGACGGAGTAATCTTTATCATTATATTGTATTTTGTCGCCCTTGTCTGTTTTTTGAATATGTTCTGGGCCAATGCCTAATTCTTTTAGTTTTGGGAAGTGAATAAGAATTCGTGTCGCTTGTAATTTTTCATCCAAAAATTTATTGGTAATCTCAGTCGGTGAGGTTGGTGTGTGCTCATGTTTTTTCTCGTTGTTTTTCTCTTTTTCGATCTTGTTTATTTCCCAATCGACAAATGTTTGTTTTTTCTGGTTGTTGCTATCATTACGTGTCATTGAAATTTCATCGCCACGTTCCACTGAGCTTTTTGTGATAGCGGTTTGCAACCCTGCGCCCCACACCGTTTTTTCTTTACCGTTTGATTGTTGAATCGTAATGAAATAACTGTCCTTATTCTCTTTATTGAAATCATATGGAGCGGCACCGTGGTCTAATAACTTACCATTAACTTTAGATTCCATGATGTATCCTTCAGTTCGTTGATGTCGAGATTCAAATTGTTGATATTGTTCTTGCGGTTTAGATGGGTATTCGGCTTTTAGTCGCTGCCTTTCTAATTTACGGTTAGCCTGATATTCCATGTCAGCCAATACTTTATTCATTCTTGCAACTGATAATGCTGCCTTTCGTTCCACTCGCGATAAGCTGTTATCGCCATAGATTGCATTTTTCTCCATCCGGTATTCTTGGAATCGAGCGTTACGTTGATTCTTCTCTTGGCTAATTTGTATCTGCCATGCTTTTTTACGGAGTTGAGAAAACTCAGGTTGCCATTGCTTAGTAAATTGCTTGCGATCATTTGGACGCGCCGTTTCATGTCGAGCTAGTAACGTTTGTGCTTCTTTCCACGAAAATGACATTTCCTTGGTTAAGAAGTCGCTGACATTTAACTTTCTATTTCCACAAATAATCCTATCTCGACCGTCCTTACCCGTTGTTATCGGGTACTTATTGGGTTGTACTCCATGAGATTGAGCGAGGTATTGCAATAATGGGGCTGCCCGAACTTGGTTAGTGTTAGTGTGCGCAGCTACGTTAGCTTGTTTGGATTGTTCGCGTTGTTGCTGATACTGGTTTACTGGGTTTGTACTTCGCTGTCGCTCTGGGAATTGAGGCCAAGATGACTTTTGATTGCGTTCACATCGTTGAAGAGCGGTGCAAACAGTTCTGACAGCTCGTCGATCAACGAACCTTCTGATTCCTGATTTAATACCGTGACAATTTCGTTGAGCATTAGACAAATACTCTCCTGCTGTGTTGAGAGCTTGCTCAGAATCGCGGAGAGAGATTCGATATTCATTTGTTGTAGGGCTTGATCTGACACGGGATGCCTCCTGTTTTTGGGTGAGAAATGCGCGCTGTTCTTTTTGCGGCAACGCTTGGTAAGTGTGCCGATTACGACGAGTAATAAAGCGAACTTCTGCAGCACGTTGTGTATACCACCGCTCAAGCATTTGGTGTGCTGTTTTAGATGCTTTATAGGTTTGATCTGGACTTTGATAATGCCCTTGCGACTTCTCTTGAAGCTGGCTCTGCTTCTCTTGAGTAGATAAAGCTAAAAACATCGGTTGAAAGACATTATCTTTCAGGTTTACCCCTCTAGGGCTGCTTGCAGACTTGATATTTAGGTAACTGTCAGGCTTACCGGGATTACGCTCTTTGACTTTGAAACCTTGAGCAACCAGATGGTCTTTCAGTGCTTGAGTGGTGCGAATATCATTTTCTATGATTTGCGAGAGTACGGTTTGTTTAGTGGTTTTATTTGCTCCAGCAAACACCTCTCCATGACTAAGTGTACTTTCGTCGGTAAACTTTCCTCGGACATGGACTTTTGGGCTGGCAAGTCCATATTTCTCGTTTAATACCTCTTGGAAAGAATCTAAATATATTTTGTTATGATCAACTTTACCCAGTGGCTCTAAACGTTGGTTGGTACGCAGATTTGTTTCTGGGATAACCACATGAATATGAGGTTTTCTCTCAACTAACTCACCACTTTTACTGTCTGTGAGTGTTTTTATTTTTGGTAAATGTGCTTCGGCATAAAAGCAGTATTCATCCTCTTCATAAGCGTGCATAACAAACTCTCGAAACTCGTCGGTAATGCTTTGCATTTGATCATGAGGAATGAAGTCTTCTTTGAATGAGAGGGTTATATGTAAGTAGCGTTGTCCTTCGGTTTCTATTTGCTGAATAACATCATTAGTAATCTCTAAATCACCTGCTAAGATTACTCGTTGATCTAGTTCATCTCGCGTATAGTCACGACCGTTTTTAACCCCTTCTTCCAGATATTCTTTGATGCCGTCGTGTCCACCACTTGGCCTAATCAACACGCGCTATACCACCTTTAAGTTGGTCACGAATTACAATAAGCGCGGCTAATATGCGTTCAAAGGTTTTATCATTTAACACGCCGCCTTTGTTCTTACTGTTTGCCATGTGGGCAAGTTGATTCATGTTGTTTGACGTTTTATTGAAGAGGTGCAATAACGCGCGTTTATCTACACTGGCCTTGGGCTGTTTAGCAACAACTATCAGCTGTTCATCCAAAATTCGTGCTCGTAGCAACTCTGATGCACTCATGTTTGATGCGGCAACTTTCTTTAAAAAAGCCTCATGTTCAGCTTCTGTTACTCGAAAAATAATGCGTTTGTTCTTGCTCATATTCATGCCCCTAAAAGCGGCAGGCATATAGAGCCTGCCTATGATTCAGTAATAAAAAGTATCTCCGTACTTTTGACCGTCCATGTAAGTTTCAACCCAATCTGTTGTCCCTAAACATCCCTCCGGGCGGCGGTACTTGTGATCTTTGTTGCCATAAACTCGGCAGCTTGTCCCTCGGATTACTTTGTCCGGTTTCATTTCCCATTTACCACAAATTGGCTGCGCTGCAGTGTCTACACCCCACTGTGTACATTGCCGTGAGTAACTCATAACTGCAGCAATGCCGTGCTGGGATGTCATATTGCTAACAGGGGTTCCCGGCGGTAATGATGATGCCGGTGCTGAGCATGACGAAAATGAAGGTAATGGTGATTTACGGTTTTTGATGCGCTTTAAAAATGCAGATTTTGCTTCACCGCACCCGCTAGGAAAGCCGGTCGGCAAGCAAAGCCAGATACTACACTCGGCATCACTTGCGGCGTAAGCCGGTAGTGTTAGCGGTGCGCAAAGCGCACCAAGTAAGAGCCATCGTCCGTGTTTGCTCATGGTTATGGTTGCTCCTGAATAATTTCAATATCAACTCGGCGATTGTTTTCACGTCCAGTCAATGTGGTGTTATCCGCGATGTAGTCCGTTGCCGCTGCATAGTTCACATCAATACGTTCAGCAGGAACGCCACGGGCAACCAGATAGTTTCGGATATTGATTGCTCTGCGCTCTGCTATCCATTGGTCTTGCTTGGATGGATAGCGCCCATCAGTTCGGCCCAAAATCCGAACTCGATGCGCAGTTTTTGCCGCAGGCAAAATGGTGTTATGCAGCACAGGATCACGCGAGGTTGTCGCAATGTTGTAGGGGTAGTACAGCCGATAATAGAGTGATACAGGTTTTGGTGGTGTTACGACGATGATTATTGGCTCTGGTGGTGTTATTGGTGGTGTTCCGGGGGCGTTTATCAGTTCTGGTTTGCCACTGATAGATGGCGGTACAGGGGCAGAGCATGCCGTCAATAAGGCAGCCGATAGCCCCACAATACAGAGGTGGTTAATTTTCACGGGATAGTCTCGGAGGTTATGCGTTTAAGGGGATGACAAAAAGGGCCCCATTGGGGCCAAGTAGTACGTGTGGCAAGGGAGAGTTAATACTGTTGTGGCTACGCTTGTTCGGTTTTGACGTGTTGCTTGTTTTTCACTTTTTTATGCATGTTACTCAGCGTCTTTTTTGCCATTTCTTGCTGCTCAGGCGTGACAATACCGCAAGGCTCACCGTTGAGGTCGAAACGCTCGCCACCATTAATCAGGCTCTTTTGGTATCGTGTTCTCAGCGTATAAGTTCGCAAGCATAAGCGAATATCCGCAAGTTGTAGCGGGATGCTCTGAGCTTTAGCTGAAACCAGCATATCGTCCATGATGCCGATTTTGAGTGGCCGAGGAGCGTTAAAATCGAAAAGTACAGGCCATAGCGTTGTCAGTAATTGCCTCGCTTGTTGACGCTTCTCAGCGTTCTTTTTGATACTCATATCAAACTGTCCTTACTGGTTGAACTCCCTCGATAATACTGTATTTCACACAGGGTTATCCCCGTGTTTTGTGGATAAGTTGGTGCGTTTGAGTGATAAGAATGAAATGTCCTCAATTGAGGACGTTTCACCTCAGTAATCAACAGGGTACTTGCGCAAAAGCCTCTTTCGCGAGCTCGACCCACTTCCAATTACGGTACCCTCTATCATCGGGCATTGCGGCCAAATTGGAGAAATAGCTCCCGTCAACGGGGAGTACTTGCTCAAAAATGATGTTCTGCTGATCATCACTGACCGAGAACGTAATGCTTTCTTCTAGATGATGATCAACAACGCGCCGTTGATGATGTAAAAAGCAAAAACGGGGAGATAAATATCCCTTATTACTTTTTAGGTAGTTGCTATCCCAAACAGCATGAGAGTAATGCTGGCTGATCGCATCTTGAAGTGCTTTAGAGGCGGAATAGCGGCCAAACAACGATTGGCTACAACTGAAATAAGCAAAAATCCACGGGATATTTTGCGGTGTTGCACCGCTGTATTGCCAACCACGGGCGGCGATAAAATCACTGAGCATGTCCCGCACGAGCTTTTGCGAAAAGCGCATATTGAGTTGTTTTTCCAGCAAATAAATCACGCGATCAAACTGCTCAATTAACAGAGTCCTTATTTTCAGTGTCAGTTCACTTTCTTGTCTCCTGTTTGCTTTATCTGGTCGTTGGACTCTATTTTTTGCAGCGTACGGACAGAGCTCATAATGCTCCACACTGTAAATGCCTAAGCCTTCACGTTTACGGCTCATATAGTGTTTGCCGTAAGGTTTGTGCTCATTGTCATAGAGCCGAATGATTTGAATGGTGTTGTCACATGAAGGGCAAACAGCAAATTGACGCTGTTCGCCTTCTTCTATGACAAACCACGGCATTTTTCGCTGTGTGTAGCTCTCTATATTGCTGCGGGTTAATGGTATGTCACCTATATCAGCGTGGCGAAGTTTGAATACATCCATGCGGTTGCTCTTCTATCGGTATTGAGTCTAATGCGGGTAGCGCCAAGCGCAGATGCCCTTTTGTCTCCGTCCACCACGTAACCGGTAATGGCGGGATATGCCCCGCCTGTTCAGCCAGTGATAAACAAACAAGCACTGTCGATAAATCAACGGATACCCCTTTAGGAAGGGTATCCCCAAATAACTCAAAACGTACCGGTGTTTCACATTCTGGGCAATCAGGCTGTGTTGTGCGTGTGATGTCCATCGTTACACCTCCAGCTTGGCAATTTTCTTGATTTCAGCACCCGGCTTGCCTTTATCATCTTTAAAGCGTGTTTCACATACGCTGCAACGGTGCGCTGTACCCTTTTTACCCTGATACGGCAGCAAGAATCCCTTGCAAGGCGATTTAGGACAGGTTGGATACGTTGATTTAGGTAAACTGAATTTTGTTTTACCTGTTTTCAGGTCGTTGATATGACCCGCAATGGTTTTTTCCATTACAGCCATAAACTTTTCAACGCTGTATTCGCCAGATTCGACGACATCTAACTGCTGTTCCCAGATTGCAGTAATCGCGGGATCACGAATGACAGCAGGAAGCCCCATAATCAACATACGGCCACTATCGGTACTCACTAACGTTTTGCCTTTTGTTGTTAGGTATCCACGCTCTTTGAGGATTTCGATAATCCCCGCACGAGTTGCTTCTGTACCGAGTCCGGCAGTTTCTTTCAACTTGGCTTTCATCGCGGGATCTTCAACATCTTTAGCGATGTTACACATCCCCGTCAGCAGCGTACCTTCTGTATAAGGTTTAGGCGGAGTGGTTTTCTTTTCTTGCAGCTTGGCTGCATCACACGTAATGCTCACACCTTCGCCTAGCACTGGCAGGGATTGGCTTTCAGTATCGCTGTCTTTTTCTTTTCCTAATACCACGCGCCAGCCGGGTTTAATTTCTACCTTGCCGCTGGTTTTGAACTGATGATCACCGCTTTGGATTTCGATAACCGTGTTGTCATCTTCTGCAGGCGCATAGAACTGTGCGAGATAGCGTAGCGCGATAGCCTCATAGACGCGCAATTCATCTTGCGTCAGCTTGCTTAAGTCCGGCGCGCGCGTTGTTGGAATAATCGCAGTATGCGCGGCCCCTTCTAGCTTTTTGTCGTTCCATGCTGGGCTAGTGAGAGATGTATCTGCATTCGCTGCGTAATCAGCTAATGGTGTATCTTTTAAGCCTTCAAGATTGCCCAGGATAAGGTCGATTTCATCGCGTTTGTTAGTGGACAGGTACGGTTGGTCTGTACGTGGATATGAAACGATCTTGTGTGTTTCGTAAAGAGACTGCACAAGATCTAGCGTTTGCTTGGCTCCAAAACCAAATGAGCGCGACATATCCTCTTGCAACGAGCGTAGTGAGTACGTCAGCGGCGGTTGAGATACCGCGCGTTTCGTCTCACAACGGGTAACTGTTGCCGATTGATTGGTAACAGCTGCTATAACAGCGTCCGCAATTGTTTTATCCGTACAACGCTTTTCATCGCTTACAGATTCAGGTACTTGCCATTTAGCCTTAAATTCAGCGCCGTCTTCACTGAATACAGCCTCGACATCAAAGAATGGTACTGGCTTGAAATTTGCGATCTCTGCATCGCGTTTAACAACTAACTGCAGTGTTGGTGTTTGTACTCGTCCAACACTGAAAATCCCCGGATGCCCTTGTTGCTTTGCTAGTACAGTACAGGCTCGGCTCATATTCATGCCTAACAACCAATCGGCGCGAGAGCGGCACGAGGCGGCATCAGATGCCGCTTGATGCTTGCTGTTCAGCTCCATTGTTGCTAGCGCCTGTTCAATAGCCTTTGGGTTTAGGTCATTGATTAATACTCGCAACGCCTTATCGCGTTTTGCTTGATCAACACCGGCATACTCAATGACTTCATTAACCAGATAAACGCCCTCGCGATCTGGGTCGCCTGCATTCACCAGAATGTCGGCTTGCTTAATTAATTTGACCACAGTACTTAATTGGTCTTTAGTTTCTTCTTTCGGTATGGCTACCCATTCTTTAGGAATGATTGGCAGCGTATCGAGTGACCAGTTTTTGTATTCATCACCGTAGTGCTCCGGCTCAGCTTGTTCTAATAAGTGACCGATACACCATGTGACAACATCACCATTTTGACACTCAAGATAACCATTTTGCTTTTTTGTTACGCCTAACACTTCGGCTATGGCTCGCCCAAGAGACGGCTTTTCAGCGATAAATAAACGCATGATGAAAACCTATTAAGTTGAAAGATTGATTAAGTGGGTAACTAATTATTCTTGGGAGTGTGGAGGTTGAACTGGTTGAGCTGTTCGCGGTGGTAATTGAATATCATTGACTAGGATGCAAGGACGTGAATGTTTAGTTCCGTCAGTGCCATCCCATACGTCCATTGTAAACTCACCGGTCACAGTGATAAGGCTTCCCTTTTTAATGTATTGAGATAGTTTTTCAGCACGTTCGCCGATAATACGACATGTAACCCATGCGGTTTTCTTCTTCTCGCCATAGCCTGAATCCACAGGAATTTGAACATTACCGATACAAGTGCCATTTGGTGTATAGCGTAACTCCATATCCGCGCCAGCAAAGCCGGATGCAGTAAAAACATTGATAGCCATGTTTATTCCTTTATTAAAGTAAGACTGATTCGCTGTGAGTGTTTCTGTCTAATGCTTAGAAGATTGCGCCACACTTTATTGCGATATGTGACATTCAATTTAGGTGTTTTTGAATGGTAGTTTCCTACTCCTTGCCAATATTCGTATGCGTTGCTCGGAGTGCCGATACTTTTTGCTAAAAGCCATGTTCCCGCTGCAATGTTCACACATGCGTTGTGAATCAATTGCTTCTCGGTGATCCCATACTGCTGTAGTGATGGGAGATGGATAGTATTTATCTGCATTATGCCGAGATCATAAGAGCCGTTTTTGTTTTTTGATTTCGTACCAACCTTGCCACCTTCGGTACGAATTACGGCCTTAATTAAATCAGTGTGAACATTGAACCGGTTTGATGACGCAGCAATACATGCCTCGATAGACGGAGGCTGTGGCGGTAGAAAACCATCCATTTTTAAACCTTTTTAATTTATTAAAACTATCGCTCCCTCCTCTAATTTATGTGGGAATGGAAGCATGACTTTGTTATCTGACATGGCTTTTAATGAGCCAGATGAATACAAGGCTATATTTTCGCTATTAAACGATGAGTCTTTTATGTAAACGCTGATACCAGAACAACCATTACACACGGTAAAAACATTGCCTGACTCAACAAACCCCCGCAGCCGCCGATCTTTAGTGATGGGTATTGCTAGTTCTACGTCACTAACTTCGCGGTTTGTGCTTCTATTAACCTTAGATAGATAGCTGCGATACATGAGCATTTGTTCAGACAAAATCACGTCTTCACTTACGGTTGACGTTATGTTTTGCCGATAAATGAACTCCATGCCCGATGAAAATGAAACAAAGAAAAAGAGGAAGATAATTATTCTGACTGGCACATATCCCCCCGCCTTTCGTAATTTTCTCTTTTTAGATTTCCAGCGTTAGCAACGCTAATCAAAAAATCACGAATTTCAGATACAGAGACAGCCGCTAAACGACTATCTCCGCTAGCAGACGCATTGAGACGAGAGATCAACTCATTGCATTTATCTATCTGCCGAAATACCCCATTATCATAATATTTAAATCCATTTACTAACAGAATTGGTGTTTCATTCATCATATACGTCACCAACTATTTCATTCCATAAAACCCTGCTAGGGTTTCATCACTGCCCGGAGTGACCACAACGAAGCATTTCTCTGTGAGGTCAACGCTGCTAGGTTGGTTAAGAGCCAATCCCTTTATATGTCTTAGTGAGATGGCTAGCATCAAATGCTTTTCAGCCTCAGACATCCAATCATCACTGGCATTTAGCGTAACTTTAAAATCAAGATCAAAGAAATCTAGCGTAATTTGCTCGCTCTCATGAGTGAGCATCGCAGGATAACTAGGGAATAGCTGTTTTTTCACTCGCCTTGTCCTCCTATTAATTTTCTTGATTAATTGCTGTGTGTTTATGTGAGAATATCGTTTAAGCATAGACATTGATTTATGGCCTGATATAGCCGCCACTTCAATGAGATTGAGAGTCCCCAGCTCAACAAATCGGCTTATTGCCTCATGTCGTAAATCATGGAAATGTAAATCATCAATTTTAAGAGCGATTGTCGCTGTTCTCCACGCTGACTTTAACCCATTAGCTGTGTAATTAAAGACACGTTCAGATGACCAGCTTTGCTCTTTTACGGCTAAAAGAATTGATATGGCTTTATCTGATAATGGAACAGTTCTTGACTCTCCATTTTTTGTTTCGTGCAATGTGGCATATTTACTTGATAACGAGACGTTACTCCACTCTAATGCGAGTATTTCGCCTTGTCTCATTGCTGTTTCAATAGCAAAAAGAAATATGTAATACGCTTCAATGTTATCTTTTGATTTAAAATATCTCGATAATCTTATTTCCTCACTTTTTTTAAGTCTTCGAGTTCTTCCTCCTGCTGGCTTTGGTTTTCTCAAAACTGTGATTGGATTTTCGCGACAAGCGCCCCATTCATTTTTGGCTATGTTAAAAACACTGGATAACAGAGCCAATTCGAGCCTAACCGTATTTGGTGATATGTGCTTGTTTGTTCTTGGGTTAATAGATGACAGCCGTTCATCTCTATACTTTGCAACATCAACACTTGAGATGTCACTTAAATACATGTCAGATAGCCATGATTTTTTTAGCGTTGATATTCTATAGAACTCTTGTAGCGCACCCTTTTTAAATCTTGATACCGTCTCGTAATATCTATCTAAAGCACTCGCTAAGTGTATCTTCCTTAACCGATTTTTCGTCATTTTTATAATTCTGTGGAAAAACGGCTAAAACTACATGACCTGCAATCAACATGCAATTGTCAATCCGGTGCGTGGTCGAGCGTAGGGAAGTCACAGTCAGATGTGAAATTTCATACGTTGAGTGCAGGCTATGGTTCAACTAACACTCAACGGATTGAACGAGTTTCAACCCACCTATGCGCATTGTCTATTTCACAAAGTCGAAATGATAATCACGTAAATACACGTGTATATATTAACGGCGACTATTGGTATTTAAGTGTTTACGCTGTAGGTAATGCTGGCTATGTTGACGGCGGTGCGGTTTGCTGGTCTAAATGATTTATGCGCAATCTAGTTTGCAAAATCACGTTGTCAATCCGGTACGTGGCAATCCAGTTCTGGAATGCCGATAAAAATGTATCAATGTCCTCATGTCATATATACCCCAGCAGGCCAGTGGGCAACCTATGGTTGCCTTGGTCAAGTATCGACTATAGGGTTTTGTGAGAACCATTATTTTGTTAACTCGGTGCGCTCTGTTAGATACGACTGCACACCGATAAATTAATTGTCAATCCGGCGTGTGGCAATCCAGTGGAGGAAAAGGCACAAATACATCACTTTACCAATGTCCATACTCAATT
>NZ_JRKB01000125.1:0-817 GCF_000800945.1 Plesiomonas sp. ZOR0011 | reverse complement strand
GGCTTAACTGGCAAAAGATCAGGGTGGGGCCAGTGGCCCCACTTTAAAAATCGAGGCGATGAACGGGTACGCAAATCTTTTGCGTACCCGTGAAGTGCCAGCGGGGTATCGGGGCGCAGCCCTGATCAGGGTCGTTTTGAGGTGCCGTCACAGGGTGGCGGTTCAACAAAACATACCTTGTCCCTCGCTTGATCTTGTCATGCGCAATTCAGATAAAAAAGAATACTGGCGGCAAATGCCAGCAAGTTACGAATCCTGCACTAGCCGCCACATAACAGCTAAAATTTCGTGCATACGAAATAGCGGAGCCGAACCCAAAAAACATGGAGAGATGCGAAATGGAATACCGACCATTGAGCAAGGAAGAGATCACCGCTTTGAGAGAAGAAATGAAAGCAGCCGGAGAGTGGGCTAAAGCAATCCTGAAAGAAAAGCGGCGGCAAACGCTAGCAAATGGCGAATCCTGCCCTAGCGAAACAAAAGAGTAAGATTTCGTACGTACGAAATTTAACCGATAAGGAAGCGTTCATGTGGAAAAGCTAGGACAGCAAAGCTGACCTGAGCTTTACGCACAATCACGCTTGCCGATCAGCGGAACGGCAAGATGCGCTCCGCGCCCAATAAGTTTTTTTGATGTTTTGGAAGAGCCGAGAGATTGCGTAAGAGAGGATATAGGGCTGGCACAGCAGGTGCTTTTTTCCAAAGGCTTCGCCCTCCTGACGAGCTTCACAGAAAACAGGCGTTTTCCGGTGCTCAAATCAAGAGTGGCGAAACCCGAATCGGACTTAAAGATCCCCCCCATTTCTGGTGGGTCGCT
>NZ_JRKB01000124.1:0-2831 GCF_000800945.1 Plesiomonas sp. ZOR0011 | reverse complement strand
ACAGCATAGTGACAGCATAGTGACAGCATAGTGACAGCATAGTGACAGCATAGTGACAGCATAGTGACAGCATAGTTCGTAGCATATGACTTTTGTAATGGCAATGAACACATTAGGTAAATTATAAAGATAATTATTCAATTAGGCATATTTGTAAAATATAGGGAATCATGTTTAAAACACTATCACTCAAAAACAAACTAGCATTTTCAGCTAGTATAGCAATCATCTTAGGTGGTGCATTAGTTGAAGGTTTATCGTTTCTCGATTCACTTACGCGACTAAACTATGAGGTAAATCAACGCCTTGAAAGTACAAGTGCATCCTACAATCAATACGTGAAAGATTGGCTACTTTCAAAAGAGCGTGCGATAACCTCGTTACCATCAGAAATAGAGCAGTCCTCCGTTATTACGCATCTAAAACAAGTCCGTGATGCCGGTTCTTTCGATAATGTATTCCTTGCCCTCCCTGATGGTTCTCAACATAACGCGAATCAAATAACCTTACCGCAAGGGAATAACGATCCCCGTAAATGGGGCTGGTATATTAATGCAATAGCGAATCCATCTAAAGTGTTTATGGATAATCCAACCATTGCATCAGCCACTGGACAATATGTTGTCTCACTAGGCAAAGCCGTGCAATTACACGGACAAAATAGCGTGATAGGCGCAGACATCGAAATTGTCGATATTCTCAATAGCCTCAAACAAGTTATTTTGCCCGGTGAAGGCTATATGTTCATTAGCAATGCTCAGGGCAATATATTTACTCATAATGACAATAAGCGACTCAACCAACCAGTAAGCTCGCTAGGATTGCACAATGATGACATCAGCTCAGCCGTAAAATCAGGCCATACCACAGACATCAAGATCAATGGTAAAGACTTCGTCGTTTATGCACGAGAAATACAAGGCACACCTCTAACAACGGTCATTGTGCTTGATCATGATTCACTTGTAGCACCACTGTATGGCGCACTATGGGGACAACTATTCGCGACCGCTGTTGTCGTCATAATGTGTGTCACACTTTTTAGCCTACTTTGTAATATCCTATTCCGCCCGTTACTGAACGTTTCCACTGCGCTGTCGCAAATAGCCAATGGAAGCGGAGATTTGACACAACGAATCAAAGTTGAAAGCCAAGATGAAGTTGGAAAACTAGCTGAAAACTTCAACCAATTTGTTGCAACCCTACAAGAACTGATTGGTCACATTCGCTATCAAGCCGAAGAATTGAATACACAGGCCGAACAGAGTATCAATCGAGCCAATCAGTCAGTTGAGGAGCTCAACTTACAGCAGCAAGAAATCACCTTGGTTGCCACAGCTGTAACTGAAATGGCTTCGGCAACTCAAGAGATAGCCTCCCATGCGGAACAAACGGCAAAGGTTGCTCAAGACTCGTCTGCCAGTACGCAAAATGGCTATACACTGGTCATTAATACTAAGCAGTCCATCAACAACTTATCTTCCGAAGTGAACGAAGCCAGTAACGTCATTAAAGCGCTAAACCAACACGCACAAGACATTAATACCGTACTTTCAACTATCCGCTCTATTGCAGAGCAAACCAATCTGCTGGCTCTGAATGCAGCCATTGAAGCTGCTCGTGCCGGTGAACAAGGTCGAGGCTTTGCAGTTGTCGCTGATGAAGTCCGAGTACTATCTCAACGTACACATGCATCCACAGAAGAAATCAAAGCTACAATTGAAACACTGCAAAACACCACACAACTTGCGGTTGAATTGATGGCACGTAGTTCTGAACTCGCCGATGGCTCTGTTGAAGATGCCGACCGCGCCTCACAAGCCCTAGACGAAATCACATCAGCTGTTGCAATGATAAGTGATATGGCGGCACAAATTGCTACTGCAGCAGAAGAGCAAAGCCATGTAACCAATGAAATTACACAGAATGTAACTTCTATTAAGGACGTGACGGATCAGTTAGTCGCTGATGCTGAAGAATCCATGACCCAATCAGCCACGCTGCAATACCAAGCTGAAAGCCTTAACGCAAAGGTTGCCACATTTAAAGTAGTTTGATTCCAAAATCCTTAATACAATAATCAATAAGCCCTATATTCTATAGGGCTTATTTTTATCTAGGGTTCGACTTCGTTTAATAAATCGATCTTTTAATGATTTAGCTGTTCTAATCGTTATACTCGTTTAGTATCACATTTATAAATGTTTAAACTCTTCAACTAACCCATCAACAACAATTGAAACGCAACTAATTTCCGAGGCCACGTTGAAGGACTATAAAATAAACTCGTATCACTTTCGATAAATGCTTATGAACAATTGGGATAGCATCTGTCGCTAAATAGCTGCGTGGAATACCGCTACTCTTTTGCCAGTCCATGTTTGCCGACGGGGAATGGGCTGGCGGTTTCCATAAAAAGTCGTACCGTTTTCAGCAATTGCCACATTGAACGGCACTGATGATTGCGCGTTATCGTGTCATGAAGCGCCTGCCATAATCGTTCAACATGATTCACCCATGGCGAGTAAACGGGCTGATAAATGATCCTGAATTTTGGATTCTGCTTCTGCCAGCGCTGCGTTTCCCGGCTTTTGTGAATAATGTAGTTGTCCACGATGAGTGTGATGGTTTTAGCCCGTCGATACATCGCCTTCAGATGCTTTAACAGGCTGATAAATAAAACCGAGCTTTTACTGTTTCCACCCACATAGCTGATTTTACCTGTACCACTGTGCAACGCCCCTGCCAGATAATATTGAATCGCCACCAATTTCCTAGACACCTTTCAGTTAGATAAACTAACGCAAAGAGAGGTGCCTATGAGCGGTAAA
>NZ_JRKB01000123.1:0-257 GCF_000800945.1 Plesiomonas sp. ZOR0011 | reverse complement strand
GGGAATAGCTCAGTTGGTAGAGCACGACCTTGCCAAGGTCGGGGTCGCGAGTTCGAGTCTCGTTTCCCGCTCCAAAAAAGGCGCGTTAACAAAGCGGTTATGTAGCGGATTGCAAATCCGCCTAGTCCGGTTCGACTCCGGAACGCGCCTCCAATTTCTCTCATCATAGTTTTACATCAGTCGCGGGATGGAGCAGCTTGGTAGCTCGTCGGGCTCATAACCCGAAGGTCGTTGGTTCAAATCCAGCTCCCGCAACC
>NZ_JRKB01000122.1:0-1451 GCF_000800945.1 Plesiomonas sp. ZOR0011 | reverse complement strand
CCCGGACGCGGAATCGAACCACGGACACGGGGATTTTCAATCCCCTGCTCTACCGACTGAGCTATCCGGGCAGCGCAATGCGGGACGTATTAAGCCATGAAGTAGGGCAGATAGCAAGTACAAAAATCAGCGCCCATTATCGGGTGCTGCAAAAAACAGCACTGTTTCCCGTGCTTACCGGTCAATGGCTGGTGCGTTGCTCGCCCTGTTTAGTGGTCTTGCGGCTTACTCCCAATGCGGCTGCGGCGGCAAACTGATTTTGGCCGTTTCCAGCAAGCGACGCGCGCCCAGATAGTGTTTACGCCAGTAATCATTATCCAGATGACTGATGCGAATGCGGCTGCCGGTATGCGGCGCTTCAATAAAGCGATTATTGCCCAAATAGATCCCCACATGGTCTGCGTGGCTGTGCTGCGGGCTATGGATATGGAAGAACACCAGATCGCCGGTTTCTAATTGCCCGCGCCGTACTCGGCTGGCGCTGCGCATATGGAACATGTTGTTCGCGGTGCGCGGCAGGTGCGGGGTGAACATCTTGTCATAAATAAAGTAGACCAAGCCGCTGCAGTCAAAACCGGTACGCGGTGAACTGCCCCCATACACATAAGGTTTCCCTAGTTGGCGAATCGCTTTACGCACTACCAGCCGTTTGGCGATACGAATCTTATCGATGTGTTTCCGCAGATGATGTTTCAGATGGGCGGATTTGGCTGAGTGTTTCTCCGCATGTCGGCGGTGAGAGTGATTAGAGTGATGCGCGGCGTTGGTCTGCGCGTGATGTCCTGTGTGCGTATGGGAATGCGGAACGGCATGCGCAGAATGCGAGGCATGCGAATGTGCATGCGTAAGCGCTGGCGCGTGCGTTGCCTTGGCGTGTTGGCGCGACGGTGTATGCCGGTGCATGGGCTTTTGCTGGCGCGCTTTGCGCTTACGATGCGTCAGCTGATGGTGGCCCGTCGCACGTTGATGATGCGCGGCGTAGCAGCTTAAAGGCAGCGAGCAGCCAAACAAAAACAAAAAAAACAATATGGGACGCAGCAAAGCTGCGGTAGTGAAGCTCATCATAATACTATCTGGTGAGTTCCTGCCGGACGGTATACGGTGTCAGCCACTTCATGCAGTGACGGATACCGATTCGGCATACAAATGGCAACGTAAGATGTCAGAACATGTCTTAGTCAAAAAGTTTCATAAAATGTGTGTGTGCAGACGCATTTGGAATAAAAACCGACAGAGCGCAGATTTATTACCCAGTGATAGCGAAGCAAAGAGGGCAAAGTTGAAGGTTTGCAAAGTAGAGTTGAGAGTTGGGCGCTGAGGGTTGATACCGGATAAACCAATCAATAAACCGCAGATAGCAAAAAGCCCCGCTCATTGAGCAGGGCTTTCGAATTTGGCTCCTCTGACTGGACTCGAACCAGTGACATACGGATTAACAGTCCGCCGTTCTA
>NZ_JRKB01000121.1:0-229 GCF_000800945.1 Plesiomonas sp. ZOR0011 | reverse complement strand
TCCGTAGCTCAGCTGGATAGAGTACCCGGCTACGAACCGGGCGGTCAGAGGTTCGAATCCTCTCGGATGCACCATATTTCATCAAGGTATGACGCAAGCAGTTGTGAATAAGCAACTGAACAGTACGAAAGTAAAGCGTAAAGCACATGCAGGGCATCCGTAGCTCAGCTGGATAGAGTACTCGGCTACGAACCGAGCGGTCAGAGGTTCGAATCCTCTCGGATGCACC
>NZ_JRKB01000014.1:0-54951 GCF_000800945.1 Plesiomonas sp. ZOR0011 | reverse complement strand
AGATTCGAACTCTAGAACGCTTTCGCGTCGCCGGTTTTCAAGACCGGTGCCTTCAACCACTCGGCCACTCTTCCGTTTTGTTGAGGCGCACTATAATCGTCACTGCCGTGAATGTAAAGCCTCGCTGAACTGTTTGCTGAGATTTCATGCAGTTTGCTGCTTTTTAATCCGCGTGAGACTTGAAACAGATCACATCTGCCCGCATATTTATCTCGTAGTGGGTGATAATCCGCTATCATCGCCGGGTAACAGGTAGCCCTGTCACTCACGTAATAAGCAACACATCACGTTAATGAGGCGACGCAATTAAAGAACGTCACCCGTTTGCCGTTATGCGGCCTTTGATTGATTAGCACGTACCGCATGTACGTTGTGTTTTTTTATTTTGTTCTCAATAACTTTTGATTTGAAGAAGGAATAGACCATGGAACCTATCGTTATCACGCAACGTGAAACGAGCCTGTTAAGTACCCACAAGGTATTGCGTAATACCTATTTACTGTTGGGCTTAACCCTCGCCTTTTCTGCGGCCGTCGCCACCACCAGCATGCTGATGGGCTGGCCACGTCCGGGAATGATTCTGACGCTGGTCGGTTTTTATGGCCTGTTTTTCTTAACCCAACGCTATGCCAACAGTGCTAAAGGTCTGGTCGCTACATTCGCGCTGACCGGTTTCATGGGCTACACCTTAGGCCCATTGCTGGGAATGTTCCTGAAAGCCGGTGCCGGTGATGTGATCCTGACTGCGCTTGGCGGAACGGCGTTGGTATTCTTTAGCTGCTCGGCTTACGTGCTGACTACCCGTAAAGACATGTCCTTTATGGGCGGTATGTTGACAGCTGGCGCTATCGCGCTGCTGGTGCTGATGGTCGCGGGTATTTTCCTGCAGATGCCAGCCATGCATCTGGCAATCAGTGCTCTGTTTGTTCTGTTCTCTTCTGGGATGATTTTGTTTGAAACCAGCAACATCATTCACGGCGGCGAAACTAACTACATCCGCGCGACCGTGAGCCTGTACGTTTCCCTGTATAACCTGTTTGTCAGCCTGCTCAGCATTCTGGGCATCATGCGTGACGAATAAGTGATGACAATGGCGTGAATACCGACTTTCACGTACACCCAACAACCCCTGCTACGGCAGGGTTTGTTTTTTGTGGATTTCAGCGCAAAATACCTTCCCTTTGAATCCTTGACACCGGAGCCTGAAAGGCATGACATCTCCTTTGGAATTTGCAGGACGTGTGATCGATACCGATGCCCACGGTTATCTTAAAAACAGTCAGGACTGGAGCGAAGCGCTCGCGCTGTTGATCGCCGAACGTGAAGGAATTGCGTTATCCGAAGCACACTGGGAAGTGGTGCACTTTGTGCGCGAGTTTTACCAAGAATACAACACCTCACCGGCTATTCGTATGCTGGTGAAAGCCATGGCTCAAAAGTATGGCGAGGAAAAAGGTAACAGCCGCTATCTGTATAAGCTGTTCCCTGAAGGTCCTGCCAAACAGGCCACCAAGATTGCGGGTTTGCCGAAGCCGGTTAAGTGTATTTAACGGATTTCAAATTCTCCCAATTCGCAAAAGGGTACCTCTTCTGCCATCAAACACTCGACGGTGGCAGAACGGGGGCCTTCGCTGAGCCAGTTAATAAAGCGGTTGATCGTCTCCTCATCGCCACAGGCCAGTACCTCGACACGCCCATCATTGAGGTTTTTGGCATAGCCTTTGATCCCCATCGCCAACGCTTTTTGTTGGGTGAAGTAACGAAATCCCACGCCTTGCACATGACCGGCTACCGAGATTTTCATGCTGATATTGCTCATGTCCCCTCCTGCTGTCCCCTCTTTTGAGTATCGCCTATAATCGAGCGGATATCCGGCTGAATAACGACAAGACGTGATACTGAACTCAGATTGCATTTCTTGCGCGTGTCACCGAGAATAGCGCCCCATTTCTATTTACCGTTCCTGCTGAGCATATAACCATGTCTGCACGTATCATTCTGGCCAAAGGCCGGGAAAAATCATTACTCCGCCGCCACCCGTGGATCTTCTCCGGTGCCATCGAGCGCGTGGAAGGCAAACCGTTGTCCGGTGAGACGCTGGATGTTTTTGACAAAGGCGGCAACTGGCTGGCCCGTGCGGCATGGTCCGCTGACTCGCAAATTCGCGGCCGCGTGTGGACATTCGATCGTGACGAGCAAATCGATCAAGATTTCTTTGTTCGCCGCCTGCAGCAAGCCCAGCAGTGGCGTAACGTGGTCGCAGCGCGTGATGACCTGACCGGTTATCGCCTGATTGCCGGTGAGTCTGATGGTCTGCCAGGGATCACCATTGACCGTTACGATAACTTTTTGGTGCTGCAGCTGCTCTCATCCGGTGCGGAGTTCCAGCGTCTGAACCTGATGAATGCCCTGCGCGAATGCTATCCAGAGTGCAACATCTATGAGCGCTCTGATGTCGCCGTGCGTAAGAAAGAAGGCTTAAAGCAAGTTACCGGTTTGCTGCACGGTGAAGAGCCACCAAAACTGCTGCCAATTCGTGAAAATGGCGTACAAATTCTGGTGGATATCAAAGAAGGTCACAAAACCGGTTTCTACCTTGACCAGCGTGAAAGCCGCTTGGCAGCCAGCCGCTATGTGAATGGCAAAAAAGTACTGAACTGCTTCTGCTATACCGGCGCGTTTGGCCTGTTTGCCCTGAAAGGCAACTGTAAGCAAGTGGTGAACGTGGATGTATCCCAGCCAGCGCTGGATATCGCCCGTCAAAACGCCGAGCTGAACGGTTTTGATATGAGCCGTGCCGAGTTCGTTCGTGCTGATGTCTTCAAGCTGCTGCGTGAATACCGTGAGCAGGGCGAGAAGTTTGATGTGATCATCATGGATCCACCAAAGTTCATCGAAAACAAAGGCCAACTGGCTGGCGGCTGCCGTGGTTACAAAGACATCAACATGCTGGCCATGCAACTGCTCAATCCGGGCGGTACGCTGCTGACTTACTCTTGCTCAGGTCTGATGGAATCTGGCCTGTTCCAGAAAATTCTGGCCGACGCTGCGCTGGATGCCAAACGTGAGGTGCAATTCGTTGAGCAATTCACGCAAGCAGCGGATCATCCTGTACTGAGTACCTACCCAGAAGGTCTGTACCTGAAAGGCTTCGCCTGCCGCGTGATCTAAGCACGCAGCCGATTCGGTCGCTGTGCTTCCATGCTGTGGCCGTTTGCTTAGTGCTGGGTTGTTGTGCCTCCACACTACCCAGCACTACTTCTTCATATCCTTTTTTGTTTTTCCTTTTGCCTCTGCTTTTCTCCTGTAGCGATTTTTTCCATAGCGACCTCCCTCTATCTCTTTGTTATTTATTACTGTTTTATCTAAATCATCCAACATCATTTATTTTTACGCTTTTGCTGCTCAGCGCGGGAGCAAGCGATAACATGCGCGGTCTAATAGAGAGTAAGAAGCAATAAGATTACGGTTACGCTCTTGAAATTATCCGATTACTCCCCCAGATTAAGAGGTAAGACGTCAGATTTTTTAGGAGGTCATCATGATTGCCGTGAAATTTAAACCCGGCCAGCAGGTTCGCCACAAGATGCTGGGCTCTCTCGGTGTCATCCTGGACGTAGACGCCGAATATTCACTGCAAAAACCGACCCCGGCAGAAATGGGGATTGATGATGCCCTTCGCTTGGCTCCGTGGTATCACGTGGTCATGGAGAATGAAGAGGGCGAGCCGGTTCACACGTATATTGCCGAGATGCAGCTGGATCGCGAAACGCTGCCACTGCACCCCGACCAACCCAACTTAGACGATTTGGCTGACACCATTGTCGAAGAGTTGGAAAAAAATCGGGCGCTGCATTAATACATACTCAGCGCTGATGCACAAAATCTTGCACCAAACACAAAGGCCACATCTATGCCCAATAGCAAATGATGTGGCTCTTTTTTTAGGCGACGTGAAACACGCGTATCAGGCTTTCTCTAAACCTAAACGCGGAATTTCAATTTTCGGGCAATGATCCATCACCACCTTTAACCCCGCCGCTTGTGCCAACGCCGCCGCCTCTTCGTTAATCACCCCTAACTGCAGCCACAGCGATTTAGCGCCAATGGCAATGGCTTCACCAGCAATCTCATAAGCTGCATCGGCACTGCGAAAAACATCCACCATATCGACCGGCTCATCAATCTCCGCCAACGTGCGTTTGACTTCCTGCCCCAGCAATTGCTGCCCCGCCAACCCCGGATTAACCGGAATGACGTGATACCCTTGCTCAAGCAAGTACGCCATCACGCGATAACTTGGTCGTTCCGGTTTATGACTCGCCCCCACCAGTGCAATGGTTCGCGTCGACTGTAATACCTCACGGATCAAGTCTTCGTGCATGGAAACCTCCTGTTACGATAATTCGCAAAAGACGATATGATCTTAGTCACACTGTTATATCCGGCTCAGGAAGTGATTGCAAAGTGTTGTATGATTCGGCATCTTTTGCTCACAGTTTTATGCATCTGTATTGCTGTATAGCATTTATGCCGGAAAGATCTGCAGTGGCCTGTAAGAACCGGCAACCTTAAGGAGATAATAATGAAATTGAGCCATCTTTACGCTGGGATGCTGGCCCTGTCCTGTGCAACTCCGGCTCTGGCAGCCAGCTTAACTGTTCCAACTGACGTTGAATTGCTGATGGTCGACGGCCAGAAAGTGCCAAGTGGACTGCTGAAAAGCACCCCACACGTGAATCTGCCAAACGAGACCAGCCAGATCCTGTTCCGCGTTGAGAAGATTGTTCGCTCCGGCTCTGACCAAACTCTGTTTACCTCAGCACCGATTGTGGCCTCATTCGATGCCAGCGCCGATCAAAAACTGACTATCGAGCTGCCAAAGCTGAATACCGATAGCGACGGTAAGCGCTTCAATCAATCACTGGATTTCCGTTTGGTCGACCAAAACGGCAAAACTGTCCCGTACAAATCAGACGTGCTGGCCGTTGATGGCTTGATGTCATCCCGCAATATCCAAGAAGCTCTGGCAACCTATAACCACTCCAGCTCTGCAGCTGCCATTGCCAACTTGGCACCAGCCATGACCGCGACCTTGGCCGTTCAGGTAGCAGCCGGTGCGGCAACTGCCGCAAATACCGCGGTTACCCAGCAAACTGTTACCGTGCAGGGTGAAAATGTGCCGGAGCAAATGTTACAGTACTGGTTCCAGCAAGCCGATGCCAAAACCCAGCAGCGCTTTATGAACTGGGCTAAAGATCACGCTCGTCCGTAATCCTGCCCTGCGCTGATCCGGCACGGTTTTGTCTGAGAATTCACAGCCTGTGGCTGTATAGTCAGTTACCGTGCCGGAAATCGGTGTTGTACCGATTTCTTGTGCAGAGATTTCAGGAAGGAACGCATGATGTATATCACAACCCGTACGATGCAGGCCCGCAAGCAGGTTGCACTGGTGGCCCATGACCACTGCAAAGAGGCCCTGCTGCGCTGGGTTGAAGAAAATATCGACACCCTGCGCAACCACGATTTGTATGCCACCGGAACCACCGGTTCCCTGATCTCCCGCGCCACCGGTCTTTCCATTCATAGCCTGCTGAGCGGCCCGATGGGCGGCGATCAGCAATTGGGCGCGTACATTTCCGAAGGCAAAATTGATGTGCTGTTCTTCTTCTGGGACCCACTCAATGCCGTGCCGCACGATCCAGACGTCAAAGCGCTGCTGCGTATTTCTGCCGTGTGGAATATTCCGGTTGCCACCAACCGCGCTACCGCCAATTTCCTGATCAAATCCCACCTGTTCAATGAGCCGGTCGACATTGAGATCCCGGATTACCAGCGCTACCTGAGTGAGCGTCTTGGCTGATTCTTAGCCATCAGTTAGCTATCGGTTCAAGAACACGCTTCACGAACACGATTCACTAACAAATAGTGCGCTGCGTTAGGATACCAAGCGATTAGCAATCTCTATCAGGTTGCCATCGGGATCGCGGATATAGAACGATAATAGAGGGCCGGTTGCGCCAGTGCGCTGTACCGGCCCTTCTTCTATCTGAACGCCATTGGCTTTAACCCAGCGCATCGCTTCATCTAACGGCGTTTTAGTCAATAAACAGAGGTCGGCACTGCCCGGCATCGGGGTCGCGGCGCAAGGTTGAATAGGTCTAGCAGCAGGATGCAAATTGATCTTTTGCTCACCAAAGTGCAAAGCCGTGCGCTGCTCTTTACCAAACGTCTCGGCATGCATGCCCAGAATATCCTGATAAAAATCGACCGTACGCTCGATGTCTTGCACGGTGAGAACCAAATGGTCGAGCGAGCAAAGGGTTAACATAGCACTCTCCTGTTATTGCACTGGCATGGCGTCAGCATAGTTAGCGGCGTAGAAATTGACCGTACTGTCCCACCATAGCACCAATTTGTGACCCTGTATGGCTACCGCGGCTATTCAATACCCGATACCAGCCATCGCCAATAGCCAATAGCCAATAGCCAATAGCCAATAGCCAATAGCCAATGATTGGCCTCATCGAGCATCGTAATTATTGTGCTCGCCGGTAAAGCGGGACGTCAGCTTCGCGCAAGCGCGCCAAAAACCGCGATGGTTCAACGTTATGATCAGCCGAGTAATCAGTGGAATCGGCGGCTAACAGCCAGGTTTTCGCCCGCGCCCGGGTTAACACCAAATACAATAAGCGCCGCTCTTCGGCATCAGGAAAATATTCGGCGGGCGGTAACAGCGCCAGTTCGACCAGCGTTTCCCGCACGGGTGCCGGAAAGCCCTCACTACCGCCCTGTAAACCCGTCAAAATGAGGTGCTCGCACTCAACGCCTATCAGCTCAGTCAGGGGGATATAGCGTAACGACAGGCGTGGCCAGCGCCGCGCCGCGTAGTCCACACAAGCCGGTCGCTGTATAGCTGAGCGGCCGCTAATGACCACGGATTGCGTTGGCTGCAACACGCCGGAGAGTAAATCCAACAGTGGCTCTAATTCACCTTCCGGTAAGATGCGCACTGGGTGTTTGCTCGCCTTATTAGGTGTATCACTGTTGGCGCCATGCCACTCGATATCCCGATAATCTGGGTGCTGCTGCGCTAAACGCTGATTCACCGCCACTGCCGCAGCAGGCTGGCGAAAATCGGTATCAAGCGTGATGCAATACGGCTCACCAAAACGGGCAGCAACATCGCGGCGCAGCGAAGTGCCATCGCCAACATAACGGGTGATGCGCTGCCAATCATCGCCAAGGGCGTAGAAACGAGTCTGTCGATGCGTGACCAACGGTTGCAGCAAGTCCAGTTGCCGCGGAGACAAGAGCTGCGCATCGTCGCAAATAATGTGGGTAAACAAGCTGACATAGCGGCCTGCCGCCAGCAAGTCTTGCGCTTGCTGCTCTAGCGTCAGACTATCTTGGGTACGCGCCTCTTTGAGGTGAGTGCGCCACGCTTTTAACAGCGGATTCAGTAGCCGCAGTTTTTTCTGCAGTGCTGGCTGCATCTCTTCATCCACCTGCGACTCAAGCCAACTTTTCTGACTGCCCGCCTGCCGACGCAGCAACATCAACCAACGATCGAGACGAACGCTTAATCGAGCGCATAGCACAGGATCTTGCCAGAATACCTCCTCCGCTAATGGCCAGCCCAACTCTTCGCCTAACCACTGCGCCCAACCTTTGGCTTGCGCGGCCTTCTCACTGCACTGGTTTTGCCACTGCGCAATCCAGAATGCGCAGCGCGCTGTGTGATCTGTTTCTAACGCATTGAGCTCGCTCAGCTTGCGGCTATCGGCCTGCGCCACAATGTGCGCGCCCAACTCATGCATCAGCCATATCGCGGGTAACGCCGCGTCTTGGCCCAGTGTAGATCGCAGCACCTGCAACATTCGCTCACGGCTAGCGGGAGCGCCGGCTAACAGCAAAATCTGCGACGCTTGCGCGCCCTCTTGTTGCATCAGCCATGCGGCGCGCGCAGCGGCAATATGGGTTTTCCCGCTGCCCGCAATACCCAGCACCAGAACCCGAGGTTCGTTAAGGAGCAAAGCCTCTAATTGCGATTCAGTCGGCTGCGCGGCTGTAGGTAAGCAACCACCAAACAAATCAAACTCTTGCTGGCGCAGACGCTGGATAAACTGCTGGTTGTAACGTCGCGTCAGCTCTTCGCCTTCATCCAGCCAACGTTGGCAGAAGCTAAAAGGCTCCGCACATGCATCCAAACAGGCAACGCGCTGTGGGGCTATCGGTAACGCTTGCCACGCTTGCAAAATCGTCTGCTGCAGCTGTTGCAGTTCATCGTGGGCCAACCAGCGCAACGCTTTGAGACGGCTGATCAGTGGCCCCCCTGCTTGCGCCAGCGCTTGTAACACCAACGGTAGCATCTCTTGTGTCCACTGCTGCCAGCGGCTTTCCAACTCGGCACAAAATGCGCGGGTGGCATTCCAATCGGTACCATGCAAGGTGATCGTCTCGCCCTCGGCCAACACTACTTGCAACTCGCCCCACACAATGCCACGGCGTATCTCTAGAGCGAGCAGCTGCCGAAACGGGACGATTAACTGTTCACTGCGAGATTGAGCATCGCGATGCGATTCAGTGCGAAATTCATGAGGGCGCTCATCGGTGGGCATACCGCGGCTAAAGCACAGGGCGTCATTCACCACTTCAACGGTGTGAAAAGGGTGCTGCGAAAGTCGGCGTCCGAGGCGGGTGGCAGTCAGTTTCATTGCGGCTACGTCATCCTTGGCATCATTGTATTGCGGTTAATTCAGCAGCGGAGTGTCGCTCGACCTAAGTCGTACACGGCTTGCTAACCAACAAGGTAGAACAGAAAGCGCTTATCCTGCATACAGGGTATGGCATAATGCCGCTTGGCGTAACAAGCTGCTGCCGTTATTGCGAAAAACACGCTAAAATCAGCACAATAATTGCTTTTTACAGGAGTCATCCCGTGGCAACTGCACTGAATATTTTTAACTTTGTAATGGGTGGCTTCATCACCACAATCAGCTGGTTTTTAGCTACCCTGCTCAGCATTGTGTGTATCGTTACCTTACCACTCACCCGCGCATGTTGGGAAATCACCAAGATGTCGTTAGTGCCATACGGTAACGATGTCGTGAAAGTCGACGATCTGGAAAACCGCAGCAACTCTTTGCTCGCTGCCGGTGGTTTTCTGCTCAACGTCATCTGGTTTGTGATTGCCGGTTGGTGGTTGTGTCTGGTGCACATTGCCGTGGGAATCGGCCAGTGCCTGACTCTGATCGGTATTCCGGTTGGGATCGCCCATTTCAAATTAGCCGTTGTGGCATTGTGGCCAGTCGGTCGCCGCGTCGTTCCTAGTGAATTAGCGCGTCAAATTCGCAATGAAAAAGCGCAAATCACGATTGACCGCTATCGCCGCTAACAGGACGTTCAGTACCATCTATGGGTTCGTTTTCCCGACTTCGTCATTCGTTAAATAATAGCCGCTTCCAATACTGCCTGATGATTTTCATCGCCTTGGCAGGAGCGGCGCTATTTCCTTGGTTGACCGGTGAAGTGCTGTCCACCATTCCGGTTACGCTGGGGGTGGTCGCCGCCGCGTTGACCGATCTTGATGATCGCCTCAGTGGTCGCTTGCGCAATATTTTTATCACGCTGCTGTGCTTTTTTATCGCTTCGGTCTCCATTGAGATCTTATTCCCCTACCCGTGGCTGTTTGCCATTGGTCTTTTGATCTCTTCGTTCTGCTTTACCATGCTGGGCGCGATTGGTCAGCGCTACGCCACCATCTCTTTTGGTGCGCTGCTGATTGCGATTTACACCATGCTGGGGGTGACGCTGTACGATACTTGGTATCAGCAACCCTTGCTGCTGCTAGCCGGTGCGGTGTGGTACAGCCTGATTGCACTGCTCAGTCATGCGCTGCGCCCTGTACGACCGGTGCAGGAAAATCTGGCCAACTGCTATGAACTGCTGGCGCGCTATCTGGATGCCAAGAGCGCCTTTTTCGACCCCGATGAAGCTGACCGCTATGATGAGCTGCAAATTCAGGTTGCGCTCAGTAATGGCGCACTGGTCAGTAGCCTGAACCAGACCAAGCTTTCCCTGTTATCACGCCTGAAAGGCGACCGTGGCCAACGCAGTACGCGCCGTTTGCTGCGCTACTATTTTGTGGCGCAAGACATTCACGAACGCGCCAGCTCGGCGCATAACCAGTATCACGCACTGGCCAAGCGCTTTCGCCACTCCGATGTGCTATTTCGCTTCCAGCGCCTGCTGCTGTTGCAGGCCAAAGCCTGCCGTCAGTTAGCCAAGTCAATTATCAGTGGCGATGACTACAACCACGATTTTCGCTTTGAACGCGCTTTTAATCTGCTCAATGCCTCTCTGGAGCGACATCAGCCACAACAAGCGGAAGATAAGCGTCTGCTGGCCTCGCTCAATTTTGTGCTGCGTAATTTACAAGCGATTGACTGGCAACTGTCGCATATTGAATCAGAGCAGATCATTGGCTTGCCACAAGACAACACGCTGGCTGACGATGGGTTGCACGGCATTCGCGATATCTGGACGCGCATTCGCAATCAGCTGACGCCCGGTTCGGCGCTGTTTCGCCATGCAGTGCGGATGTCGCTGGTACTGTGCGCCGGTTATGCCTGCATCATGGCGTTTAATATGGAGCGCGGGTACTGGATTTTGCTGACCAGTTTGTTTGTTTGTCAGCCTAACTACAGTGCCACCCGTCTGCGCTTGCGTCAACGGGTACTCGGCACCTTGGCGGGAATTATCGCCGGCTTACCGCTGCTGTATCTGATCCCATCACAAGAAGGTCAGCTGGTGCTGATTGTCGTTCTTGGCGTGCTGTTTTTTGCCTTTCGTACCGTGCAATACGGCTACGCCACCGCCTTTATTACCATGCTGGTGCTGTTCTGCTTTAACTTGATGGGAGCCGGTTTTGATATCGCTATTCCGCGAGTCACCGACACCCTGATTGGTTGCGGGATCGCATGGCTGGCCGTGACCTTTGTGTGGCCGGATTGGCGCTATCGCCGTCTGCCGTTGGTGATCCAGCGTGCCATCGACAGCAATACCAGCTATCTGAGCGAAGTGATTGCCCAGTATCAGCAAGGTAAGGATGACAGCCTGAGCTATCGCATCGCACGGCGCGCTGCGCACAACGCCGATGCCGAGCTGGCATCGGTGATCTCCAACATGAGTTCAGAGCCACTACGTTCACGGCGCATCCTCGAAGAAGGCTTTCGCTTGCTGTGCCTGAATCATGCCATGCTGGGCTATATCTCCGCGCTGGGGGCGCACCGCCATAAACTGCCGGATAACGCCGAATCACGCACACTGCTAAAAGAGGTCAGTCAGCATATTTTGCATCAGCTGCAAGCGGTTTCGGCGCAGTTGCAAGCCTGCCCTGCCCCTGAGCACAACAATACACAGCAATTTGCGCAGTCACTTTTAGAGCAAGATCTGCAAGATTCGGACTCGCGTTTTGTTCTGCAACAGCTAGGCTTAATTAACAGAATGTTGAACGAACTCAGTTCACTGACACAAAAAATTGTCTGCCGTTATGCAGAGGGGAGCGCAAGCTAGCGCAGCGCAGTGAGCGGCCCCGCTGTCGGCCGGCAGACAGAAGCAAGATAACTGTCATCGCAATCATGCATGATGATTATTTTGGTGCTCAATGCCGGCCGCTTTCGGAGCATGTCATGGAATACGCCCCTATCCGCTACATCCCGCGCATTTTGCTGGTTGATGACTCGCGCGCCACGCTGATGCTGCTGAGCACGATCCTCAAGCCGTATGGTGAAATACTGGTATCGATGGATGGGTTAACTGCGCTGCATGTCGCACGTGAAAGGCAGCCCGATTTGATTGTGCTGGATATCGAAATGCCCGGTCTGTGCGGCTTTGATACCTGCAAAATGCTCAAGCAAGATCCGCTCACCCGCGATATCACGGTGATTTTCATCACCAAATACCACAATCCACAAGAAGAGATCGAAGCGCTAAGAAGTGGCGCGGTCGATTTTATCACCAAACCCTTTAATGCCACGGTGGTCAAAACCCGCGTGAGGATTCAGCTGAGTTTGAAAAAACAGGCGGATTTACTGCGCCAGCAGGTCAACTTAGATGGTCTGACGGAAGTGTATAACCGACGCGCGTTGAACGTGGATTTAGATAATGAAATCCGCCGCCATGCGCGCACCAACCAGCCGCTGGGGTTGGCGCTGTTGGATGTGGATCACTTCAAACTGTACAACGATTTTTATGGTCACCTAGAGGGCGATAGCTGCCTGAAACGACTGGCGAGAGTGCTGCAATCCACGACTCGGCGCGCCTCTGAGCGTGTATATCGCTACGGTGGTGAGGAGTTTGCCATTATTTTGCCCAATACCAACGAAGGCGAAATTCGCCAGTACGGTGAATTCCTTTGCCAGAAAATTCGCCAGCAACAATGGGCGCACAATATGTCGCCGGACACCGGCAATATTGTTACCGTGAGTATTGGGGTTGTTTCTATAACGCCCAGTAATGAAACAGGCGATGAATTGCTGGATCGCGTCGACCAAGCGCTGTATCACGCCAAAAAATCGGGGCGCAATCAAATTAAGTATTGGCTCGATACCTAAAACATCCCGTAATTCTTTGTTTTTACTCTTCTATCTTGCTTTCCCTGCCGATGAAAAAAGTGCTTTGCACGGCACGGTTATCCCCACGTTGACAAGATAAAATAAGGCTTTCTATGCGATGAAGCACGTTCTGACTCGATTTTTCAGAATGTAAACGGTATTCTTTGCCACCGTTTTCAAGAAATTCAGAGATGCCTTCCATGTTCAAAAAAATTCAGATGATGTTTGCTGCCCTGCTGTGTACCGCCCTACTGGCGGCATGTAGCCAATTAACTCAGTACGCACTGACTGAGCAACAGGTGAACGAGTACCTGCAGCAAAAAGTGGAATTCCAAAAACAACTGGGTCTGCCGGGCGTTTTTGAAGCCAACATTACCCTGAAGGACATGCAAGCAAAAATCGGGCGCGCTGAGCCAAATCAGGTGATTTTGAACGGCACCGCTGATCTGAATCTGAGCACATTGGTGGGACAAGAGCATGCCAACGTGGCGCTCTCTTTAGCCGCTCGCCCATACTTTGACAGTGAAACCGGTGCTATCTATCTGCGTGAAATGCAGCTGCTGAATGCCACCGTAACGCCACAATCACTGGAAAAAAGCACCAAAGTGCTGATGCCATACCTGAAAAACTCACTGCAATTGTTCTTTAACCAGACGCCGGTTTATGTGCTGGACTCAAACCGCAGTAAAGAAGAAGCGCTGGTACGTCAGCTAGCAAAAGGCATCGAAATCAAACCGGGTAAAATTATTATCCCCCTGTCTGAATAATGATGGCCTCTGAATAAGTACGGCTTCTGAATGACGGCCAACGCTGAATCAGGGCTTGCTGACTTTGTCAGCACTGCTGAGCAAATACAGCGATGGGAAAAGTGATCACATTATCTCTGTGTTAAAAAAAGCCCCTGCACTGCAGGGGCTTTTTCGTATGTGGCAAACTATGTAGCAAACTGTGTAACAAGCACAGCAAGCACAGAGTGTTTACACCAATCGGTTAATTGGCCACATCAGGCGTTATCACTCTCATCGCCATTTTGCGCTTCTAACTGCTCCACCAGCTCATCAGCCATGGCTGATAGGGCTTCACGGGTCAGCACCGCCAGCGCGCGGTAGAAACCGGTTTTGGCATGCATCTCAACTTGCCCCAACACTTTCGCCGCCGTTGGCAACAGATAGTGCTGGAACAGCGCCTCTTGCGCCGACACTTCATCTTCTGCGCTTTGATCTTCAACCCATGAGGCCGTTAGCAGCATCTGGCCAAAGTGACCACCAGCTACCGTGCCTGCGCCCGGCATGCCCACTTGCTGTTGGAAAGCCGCAAAGCCTTGAACATCAATACCATGCTGTTCAGCTAGCAGTGATACGGCACCGTTATCACCAAACAGTTCGCTATAATCGGTGCACAGTGCCGCCACATCTTGCGGCTGACGCAACTGCTTGAGGGCAAACTCGCTGTTATCACTCAATACCAGCGGCCACAATTCGCTAAGGGCACCTTGCTGCAGCATATTAAGTACTGGCGGCATCACCGCATCATCCGGACGACGATAAAACAGCGTGCCGAACAAACGGCATAAGGTTGAAAAGGTGTTCATGGCAGATCCTGCGGCTAATCAAACAAAAAGCGGAGTTTACTCGTTTACCGCTGCCGGCGCATCTTCCGCCTCATGATCAAAGCGTTGATACTGCATAAAATGATCCACTTGATGGATCACATCCCAGGTGTAAATCATGTTGGTATGGGTCGCACTGACATCAATATGATCGGTTTCCCCCGGCAAACAAGCTTCGCGCACCAACACTAAACCGTCGCTTGGCTCTTGATCCAGTTGCCAGAATAATAACGGCCGCATCCCCACTGCGGTGGTTCCAGCGATAGTGCCTAAAGGAATAGGGACATCCCAATGATCGGGCAGATCGCTTTCCAATAACCCGTGGCTACCCGAATTGCCAATCAGCCATCCCATCCCCAATTGCTGCAAGCGCTCGGCACTGCTGGCCCGCTGATGCGGGGTACCCAACGTCACCACACTGCTCACGCCACGTGGGCGGTGCTGGTGCAAATAATAGCGAATGATCAGCCCGCCGAGACTGTGGCCAACTAAGTGCACCGGCATATCGTGCGCATTGCTCAGCAAATTATCCAAACGCTGATAAATCTCTTCCAGCTCGATATTTAACGAGTTATAGGCAAATGTTTCGGTCTGCCAACCCAGATAATGCAGACGATCGGTAAACGGCTGCATGATCAGCCGATTCATAAACAGACCGTGTATCACTATCACCAGACCTTGACGTTCTTGTGGCATCGTACACAACCTTTTTTATCAAAACTTTTAGTCAATAGACCGTTAACTCAAGCGTCATTACAGCCGACGAGCCATTGCTCGGCATCAAGCTCGGTATATTTCTTATCCGCATGAATATCTTTTCATGCCCCACCGGCGCTCACACGCACTTAAGCTAACTTATCCGCTTCGCATCACACAATTATGACTGATTCTCTTATTATTGCCGTGCAAGACGGACGAAATACTGCCCCGCACCTGTCAGCCTGATGAGGGACACAAAAATAAAAATGTCACTAGAGCCAACGCGCACCAACGTGTAAGGTAAGCCTATGCGCTGAATCATGTTTTTTGGTCAGTTTTACTCTGTCTGTTAGGATTTCCCGATATGGCTCTGGCAATTTTTGACCTTGATGACACCCTGCTCGCCGGGGACAGTGCCAGCCTGTGGCTGGAATATATGGTGAATACCGGCATGGCGCCTTTTAGCATGCTGGCCACCGAGCAAGCCATGATGCAGCAATACCGTAAAGGTGCATTGGACATGTCTGCCTATCTCGATTTCACCTTAGCGCCACTACGCGGCCTGTCTGTGAGCGAAATCCAAGAGCGGGTAGAACAATTCGTCACGCACATGATTGCGCCACGAATTTACCCAGAAGGGATAGCACGCCTCGATTGGCATCGCCAGCGCGGTGATATTCCACTGCTGATTTCTGCCAGCCCTGCACACATCGTGCATCCGATTGCGCGTCTATTGGGTATCGAGCACAGTTTAGCCATCGAGCTAGAAACCCGCGATGACTGCTACACTGGCCAGAGCTGCGGTACACTGACGTACCGAGAAGGGAAAGTTATCCGCTTACAGCAGTGGCTGACTGAACATCCGGCTTACTCGATTGAGCGCAGTTTTGGCTACAGCGACTCACGCAATGACATCCCGCTGCTGTCAGCCACCGATCGACCGTATGTCATCAACCCCGATCGCAAACTGCACAGCGTAGCACTAGCCCAAGGTTGGACAGTACTGTGCTGGAACGCACCGGTCTAGTGCCAACGCAGAGACATTAACGGCTGCCCGTTTGACCGTGGCAGCCGTTGTTTTATTCCATACCGCGTCAGTTATTCACGCGAGGTTGTTATTTTAGCTCTCTGCACTTGGCCGCTTACAGCACCTACATGGATCGCGAGCACAGTTCGCTCATCAACAGTGCATTGGCTGAACCGGCAGGGATTTGCTCAAAAGGCGCCGCTTCATAGCTAGCCATAATGAAGCGCTTGCCATCTTGTTGGGTGACCGAAATACGATCCGTGGCGCTTTGCTTTTGCGCGCAATCCAAGCGGACTTGGCTTTGCTGCCCGACTAACAGTAGCGTACCAATCTCTGTGGGGCTGACATAATCTAATCGCACCTGCGCATGGGTAATGCCTTTGTCGTCCGTCGTGGCGGTCATCGTATCAACATACACTTGCCCATCGGCAGTGCTGCCCAGCGGTTTCCACGTTTCCTCCGCCGCCTGTGCCGAAATGGATACCATCAATGTCAGTAAAGTGAAAACTGACAACCCAACCCACATTCCCCATGTGACTTGAGAAACCCAAGAGACGTGAGAGCTAGATTGAACACTGGATTGCTTGTGAGATGAACGGGATGGCACAGTGTTAACGCCACGTAAGCGAACTTCGGCCAGTTTACCTAATCGGTTCATACGCGCCCCTATCTGCTTAAGTTATTGTTTGCTTAAGTTATTGCCTAAGTTATTACTTAAGCTAATCCGCTCAGCTTGTACTCGATTGGTTTTCGCTCAATCAGCCTGCTCGTAATCAATGCTCTCGTAATCAGCGTACTCGCAATCAACATCGCAACAATCTGTATATTCAGCGTATGGCTAAAGCCCTGGCTGGATAACAAGGAAAGTAGCTGTAATCGTCAGGCGAGCTCGGAAATTTCGAGCATCACACTGAGGTCTACAACCGGCAGAGCGCCTCCTTGTGCCTGTGATCAAGCGTAGGTAACTTTTTCTGTCTACCGCCATTAATTCGTGACGCGAATCACCGTTTCTGCTGTAAACCGATTCAGCCTGCGGCATAATGGCCAACACGGGCATTGTGCCCACGACAACAACAAGATCGCCGGCGATGGCTGCGCTCTCTATTGCATGCATGTCATGCGATGAGTCAGCGCACCACGACCGAGATCAGAAGGAGTTAAGCGATGACAAAATATATCGGTGCCCATGTCAGTGCCGCTGGCGGCGTAGATCAAGCGGTTTGGCGCGCCAAAGAGCTCAATGCCACCGCCTTTGCCCTCTTCACCAAAAATCAGCGCCAATGGAACGCCGCGCCACTGACTGACAGTATGATTGCCGCCTTCAAACAGGCCTGCGAGCAAACGGGCTTTCGCCCTGAGCAGATCCTGCCGCATGACAGTTACCTGATTAATTTGGGGCATCCGGAAAGTGAAGCCTTGGAAAAATCGCGCGCGGCCTTTTTAGATGAAATGCAGCGTTGTGAGCAGCTGGGTCTGACTTTGCTGAATTTCCATCCGGGAAGTCATCTCAACAAAATCAGTGAAAGTGAAAGTCTGGCCAAAGTTGCCGAATCCATCAATTTAGCGCTGGCGCAAACCCACGGGGTGACCGCCGTGATCGAAAATACGGCCGGACAGGGTTCTAATCTGGGCTGGCGTTTTGAACATCTGGCAGAAATTATTGCGCAGGTCGAAGATAAAAGTCGGGTCGGGGTTTGTATCGATACCTGCCACACCTTCGCCGCAGGCTATGATTTAAGCTCTCTGGACGCCTGCGCTAAGACCTTCGCCGAATTCGACGCCGTGGTTGGTTTTCAGTATCTGCGCGGCATGCACATCAACGATGCCAAGAGCACGCTAGGTAGCCGCGTAGACCGCCATGACAGCCTCGGCGTTGGCAATATAGGTAAACCAGCCTTTGAATTTATCATGGCCGATCCGCGTTTTGACGGCATTCCCTTGATTTTGGAAACCGTAAATCCAGATATCTGGCCGCAAGAGATTGCGTGGTTAAAATCGCTGGCCAACGCTGCGTAAGCATAAATGGCTAAGTGCCACTGGCGAGAAACCACGAGCCAATGTGCAAATAGCGCCAATAGCCAATAGCCAATAGCCAATAGATAGAAGCCAGAAAAAAGGCAAAGAAAAAGGGAGACACTCGTGGTCTCCCTTTTTAATGCTTCGTACAGTTAAATCTTACACATCAACTTGCTGCACCAAGGCCGACAGGAAAGCATCAGACAGCTGGTTGTTACGCACTTTCTCTTCAATATCGTGCGCGCTGTACGCAGAGCCTTTATAGACCACCACCACGCTGCGATCACCTGGGCGCAGGAAATGGGTTTCCCCAAACTCGGTATAACGGGTCGCGCCAATGCTGATCAGTGCCTGTGTTGGATACCCGGCTTTTTTCAACAGCTCCGCAATGTTCTCGGCTGGGCCTTCATCTTTTTGGAAGTTCATCTGGTTAATCAGCCAGTCAATCAGACGCTGGTGAAAATAGCTGTAGTCCACCACTGGGCTATCAACCCCATAGCGGTACACTTCCGAGCCACGCACCAGATAGCAACCAATCCGGTAGTCATCCATCACGCCGCCTGGCGCAAATTGGTCAATCTCCAGCAAAGTGGAGGAAATCCCCTTGCTGCATGGACCCCAGTTTTTCTTTTCACTGATTTTACGTGCATTCGGGCGACGAATTGAGCAGTCGTTATAGGCGGCGAAATAGCGAGGCGTCAGGCCCACCACCAACCCATCTTGATAGTGAATATCACACAGCAACGCCACTTCGGGCTCAATTTGCAGGTTATCGGCATCTGCTGGCGGCACAATATGGTCGCTCGACAGGGGATAGGTCTGCAAAAAACCGGCATCTGCTGATGGTACATAGAATGGGAAAATGGCTTTCGGAGCAACGGCATCGGCCACTTTCACCGCCACAAAATCTTTGGCCTCACCTGCCTGCTCAAGATGTCCAGCAAAGTTACCGGCCACACCCAAACCAATCACGTGCTCAAAATTCATGTCCGATGTCTCTTTTGATAAGTCGCTGTCAATAAAACAGATTGAATAAAAATAAGGCGGAAAAAGCCGCGAATTAGCACCAGAGTTTACCGATTAATGCCGCCGATATCCGAGTGCCACGTCAAACTTGTCAGCATAAAAAAATAAGCGCATGATTTTAATATTGTTTTATTTTGAGTTGGACATAGTTCATGAATCGGCCTTATGTCGGCGTCGGCGTTATCTTGCAACGTACAGACGGAAAAATTTTGGTGGGAAAACGCAGTGCTAAGCATGCCCCTTACTGGTCTATCCCAGGTGGACATCTGGAGGCTGGCGAGTCATTTGCCGAATGCGCTATTCGTGAAGTGGCAGAAGAGACCGGCTTGGTCATCAGCAACCCGCAAGTGATTGCCCTGACCAACAATTTAGAGACCTTCCAGCAAGAAGGAAAACACACCGTTTCCGTCTGCTTATTGGCCCATACCGAGGGCGAGCCGCAAAATCTGGAGCCACACAAGTGTGAAGGTTGGCGCTGGGTTGAGCCCACCGCACTGCCTGAGCCGCATTTTGAAGCCAGTCGGTTATCTATCTACTGCTGGTTGAATAAGCAGATGACGGCGGATCTGGCCACCGTTCGGAATGCCGCACAATAATGCCAGCCTGAACCTTCCTAGGTCACCTCGTAGACACATCGTGTTCCAGCTTCCACCCTATTGGATTTTCTTTGAACTCATAAGGCAAGCGAAGCGCTGTTCTCGATAGTCTTCTGCTCCCAGCCATCATTGGCGCTGTACCGAAACAGCGTCAATTCCATCTAAAACGTCTTTTCGATATCGATTGCGCAAAAATAACGCTAAAGCTATGCAATTGGATGCCGATAAGGCCGTTCATAATGGTGTCATTGTGTCTTTATTATTTATAATCCAATACATTATTTTAATAAAATCAGCATGTTAATTTTTAAATTTAACAGTCATAGCGATAAATAATAATTTGAGTCAAATATGACTCAAATACATATAAAACATACACATTACCCACGTAATGCCTGTGACTATGTTGGTTTTATTTTATGTTTTTGTTGTTCGTAGTCTGCCAGGCATGTACATGCGCTTATCCGAGTGGAGAGGCCATGTTTCAAGGATCTTTGCTATGCATGCCGGTAATCAGCCGTTAAGGATCACGCCGTAATTTATGTTTTATAAAAATATCTCGATAGGAAAAAAAATCGCTCTGGTGTTCTCATTTGTCGCCGCCGTCTGCATGATGTTAGGGCTATTTTTAAGCCATGCCCTGCATGGTGTCCAAAATCGCTCTTTGGATTTTACTGACTCGGTGCTCCCTAGCATTATTTCAGTGGAAACCTTGCGCAACCACATCACTTCGATTCGCAGTGATCAATTTGCCATCTTGCTGGAAGATGGCACTCAAGTGCAAAAGCGCCGCAACACCATCATGCAGGAGATCGAGCAAACCAATTTGGATTTGCAAAGTTATGGCAGTACGGTGGTAGCTCAAGAGCGTCCGCATTACGAACGTTTTCGTAAAGACTGGCAGCAATACATTCGCGTATCGCACACCTTTGAACAATTGGTACTGCAAGGACAAACCGCTCAAGCTCAGCAACTGCTGATCCAATCACGCGAGCTGTCCGATAACATGGAGGATTCCATCGCCAAATTGGTGCAAATCAACCTGGCGTTTGTTCGCGATAGTCGCTCTGATTTGCTGGATAAAATCGCACTGATCATCAAAGCCAATATCGGCAGTATTGGCCTGCTGATGCTGTTTATGGCGGGCATGACCGTGTTCTTAACACGCCAAATTTGCCCACCACTGCAAGCGGTGGTGGAACAAGCCAACGCCATTGCCTCCGGTAATCTGACTCATCGCTTTGATAACCGCTACATAAGTAACGATGAGCTGGGTCTATTGGCCAAAGCGTCACTGAAGATGCAAGATAACTTGCGTGTCATCATTGAAGAAGTAGTCACCGCCGCCACTCAGCTTGGCGTGGCGATCGAATCTGTCGACACCGTCTCCGAACACACCACCAACGGCATTCAGAACCAGCAGCGCGAGATTTCTTTGGTGGCCACCGCGATGACCGAGATGAAAGCTACCGTGGCTAACGTGGCCGATAACACCGAAACCGCCTCTCAGTCTGCGGCTGCCGCCAATGATCTGGCTCGTCAGGGCAATCGGGATGTGCGCCAATCGCTCAATGAAATCACGCAAGTCGCGCAGGAAATCGAACATGCCGGCTCACTGGTTACCGAACTGGAGCGTGAATCGGCGCAGATCAATATGGTGGTGGATGTGATTCGTAGCATCGCCGATCAAACCAACTTACTGGCACTGAATGCGGCAATTGAAGCCGCGCGAGCCGGTGAGCAAGGCCGTGGATTTGCGGTTGTAGCCGATGAAGTCCGTACCTTGGCGGGCCGCACTCAAGCTTCTACCGGCGAAATCATCGCGATCATCGAAACCCTGCAGGCGAAAGCCAATCAGGCGAAAGATGTCACCGGTCAGACATGCGAGATGATCCGTCACTGCGTAGCGCAAAGCCGTAATACCAGCGAAGGGATCCAGCAGATCGAAGAAGCAGTATCGCAGATCGCCGATATGGCCTTGCAGATTGCCAGCGCCTGTAGCGAACAAGATGCGGTATCGGAAGAGTTGGATCGCAATATTGAGCGAATCAATGAATCGTCCAACGCGGTGGCGCAAGATGCTTATCACACCACCGAGGCTTGCCATGAGTTAGGCCAATTGGCCGCACGCCTGCAACAAAGCGTGGCGCACTTCCGCTTAGCGTAATTCTCCCTCGATCTGTACTGAATTACGCCGATTTACGCATAAAGAACGCTAATTAAGCTCGCTATTTATTGAACACAATATCTAGCGAGCTGGCCGCGTTCGTAGGCAACTGAGTCGCCTATTTGACCTACTGTATTGTGCGAATCCTCATGATCCGCTACCGCACTTGAGCTATGAGTCACCGAGCGTGATTGCTCGGCGTTAACTAGCCACTGCCGCCGTTTGCACCATGTTTTTCATCCATGCGCGGCTACGCACACGGAAGAAGCAGCCGATAATCTTGACCACTTCTTCGGTGAAGATCGCCAGATACACCCACTGCAACCCTACATCGGTATAGAAAGCCAAAAATGCCACCAGCGGGATACCAATAAACCACTGCGCAATCACATCCTGATAGAAACAGAATTTGATATCGCCGCCCGCTCGCAAAACGCCAATAATCATTAGCATTGGCACACTTTTAAGCAGCACCGCCACTGACAGCATGATGTAAAAGCTCGACGCCAGATCCAGCGTCGGCCCGCGCAGCCCACTGAATAGGGCCAAGACCGGCTGTTTAATCAACAGCATGACCACCGCCACCACCACGGCACTGGCGACACAAAACGCAGTCGCAAGCCACGCCTGCCGATAAGCTAAATCAAAACGGCTCGCCCCGAGCTGATTACCAATCACCACCGCCGCACCGGTAGCAATACCGTTTAACATTGCCAGACACAACGACTCCAGCGGAGCCATCACTGTCAGCGCCGCCAAGGCTTGTGTGCTGATATGGCCGAAAATGGCGTTATACAAGAACACGCCGCCCGCCCACATCACCATATTGGCAATCAGCGGAATTGCCAGTTTCAACAGCCGCACCACTTCGCTGCGGTTTAAACTTTCCCGCATATCCTGCCAGCTAAAGGCCAACAAGTGCTTGCGCCAATACAGCCACGCCGTCAGAGCGATAACTTCAATCAGGGCGCTGAGTAAGGTTCCCCACGCCGCGCCCACAATGCCCATGGCTGGAAAACCGAAACGACCAAAAATCAGCACATAGTTAAAAAAGATGTTCAGACTGATACCGATAGCACTGAAGACCGTACTGGTGGCCGCCTGATGCATCGAACGCAATCCGGCGGCAAAACTGGCACCGATCGCCGTCAGCAGCATATTGCCGGCGGTGATCTCCATAAATGACGCTCCGAGCGCAATCACTTCTGCCGAGTTAGATGCCAATCCCATCACGCGCTCTGGGATAAACAAGAACACCGACGCTCCGGCAAGGCCAACTACGCTGGTGATCATCAGTGTAAGCGCCACCGTGCGCTTCATCCCTTCCCGATCGCCCGCGCCCCAATATTGCGCCAGCAACATGCTGCCGCCAGTACACACGCCGAGTACCAGCAAGGTCGTAACGAAAATCGCCCGCCCCGCGACACCAATTGCGGCCACATCCGCCTCACCCAATTGCCCCAACATCACAATGTCGACCAAGCTTCGTGAGGAGAACAACACCACCTGCAACGCCACAGGCAATGCCACCGTCAGTAACTGACGGAAAAAAGCCGCATTAGAGACGGCAATATGCACACCTCTATCGAGAGAATCGGCGCGGGAATGAGACATAACAACTCCGGGAATAAGACCTGAAACCAACCGCTATCTAAAGCATGACCGGCACAGAACTGCAGGATACATAAATGGAAACCAGCTCTATTTTACGGGAGTTGTAAAAAGAGATTACAGACTTCTGCGTGACGGGGCTGCCAAATTTGGATTCAAAAAATGTCGTAGTTTCAGAAAGGTTTTTGACGTCAATTTACTGCCACATATCGAGGCAAAAAAGGAAAAATAAGAAGGAAAATCGAAGCGCAAAATCGAAAAACAAAAACGGCAGGCTTCACTTGCCTGCCGTTAAGGATTACCGCTAATTGATGACGAAAAAATCAGCGACTAGCATGCACTGTGCCGCGCACGGCCATGCCGTAGTAACAAGCAATAGACACCAGCGCACAAGCCGCCATAGTGCCAACCATCGGCCAAATCGTGCCCGATGGCATGGCGGCTACTGCCGAACCGATGATAGCGCCAGTACCAAAGCGCAATGTGCCGGTGACCGACGACGCCGTTCCCGCCATGTGCGGAAACTCTTCCAAAATCGACGCCATCGCGTTTGAGCCGACAATCGAAATCGCCCCGACAAACACCGCGACCCCGCTCACCAACGCCCAGAAGCCTAAGCCCAGTAAGCCACCGGCCACCAGCCACACCCCCATCACCAATTGGATCCACAGGCCGACCTTCATCATAAAGTTCGCCCCTTTGCGCTTAACAAAGCGACCATTGATGCTGGTGATCACAATCAAACACAGGATGTTCAGACCGAAGTAATAGCCGAAATGCTGCGGGTCAACGCCGTGCAAATCGATATAAACAAACGAGCCGGCGGTCAGGAAAGTAAACATACCGGCGAAAGAGAACGCCCCGCTCAGCATGTAGCCCAGTACCTGACGTTGACGCAACAAGGCGCTGAAATTCCCCAGCGTACTGCGCAGCTTAAACGGCTGCTTTTTATCTTCCGTCAGGGTTTCAGGGATAAAACTCCACACCAACAGCGAGCAAATCACCGCCGCAATGGTCAGTACCCAGAAGATGGCATGCCAATCAAACCACACCAGCAAATAGCCACCCAGCATTGGTGCCAGCAGCGGAGCGACTGTCATGATCAGCACCACCATCGACATCATGCGCGAGAAGTCATCCTTGTGGAACAAATCTCGCAGCAGCGCATTGATCACCACACCGGAGGCCGCGCCAGCAAAACCTTGCACCAAACGAGTAGCAATAAACCAGTCAATGCTGGTCAGCTGGGTACACATCAGCGAGGCCAGCGCAAACAGCAGCGTGCCCAGAATAATGACCGGTTTACGTCCGAAGCTGTCAGCTGCCGGACCGTGGAACAGCTGGCCAACCGCAAAACCCAAGGTATAGGCGGTTAAGGTCATCTGCACCGAGCCTGCCGGTACATTCAAATCGGCCGCGATGGTCGGCAAGCTGGGCAGGTACATGTCGATGGCCAGCGGCGTCAGCATCGCCAGCATACCCAAGATAAAAATCAACAAGGGATGGTGGGCGTGTTGGGGGTGCGTCGTCACGTTATCTCACTCTTTTTAGCGTAAGGTTATCCAAAACCTGATTATTCCAGACCGACAGAGGCAATCTCTTGTGCGGTCAGCGGACGGTACTCGCCTTCTTCCAGATCGGCATCCAGTACAATTCCGCCAATACGTTCGCGGTGCAGCTCCACCACTTTATTACCGGTAGCGGCAAACATCCGCTTCACTTGATGGTATTTACCTTCGGTGATGGTCAGGCGTGCATGATGCTCATCGAGCAACTCCAGCACCGCTGGGCGCGTCAGCTCTGGCTCATTGCGCAGTTGTACACCGGCAGCAAACTGCTCGATAACTTCTGGCGCGACCGGATCGGCCAGCGTCACCAAATAGGTTTTTGCGCAGTGATGGCGCGGTGATGTAATGCGGTGCGACCACTGACCATCGTCGGTCAACAGCACCAGACCGGTGGTATCAATGTCTAGACGACCGGCAGGATGCAGCTTGTGTACTGCCGGCTCGTCGACCAAAAACAGCACGGTTGGATGATCCGGATCTTCAGTGGAGCAGACATAGCCTTGCGGCTTGTGCAGCATGAAATAACGCGGGCCGGTCTGCTGTTGCAAAGGATGACCGTTATACTCCACCGCATCGTCCGGCTGCAATTTCAGTGCGCTGTTTTTCACCACCTCACCGTTTACTGTTACCGTTCCGCGCCGAATTTCGCGCCCTGCAATTGAACGGGTCATATCCGTTTGTTCGGTAAGAAATTTATCCAGTCGCATGTGATATCTCTGAAATTGCCTGTCGAATGAGGAGCGTTATTATAAGCGCACACTCGCTAATCCCCCAGCGTTAGTTGCGCCTTATCACGGCTTTTAGCAACGTACTCATCCGGTTGCAGTGTTGGCCTCAATACAATCGGCTGCGGCGCCCCATCTCCGCATACCAAACCCATCACGAAGACGAACATCGGCGATAAAGTTGACAGACAGCAATGAATTGATTCAGATAGGAAAGCGTATTCCACTAAGAACAGGCTGCGAGATGACTTCGGACACCACCGCCTTATGGCAAGCCCGTTACGGCGAAGAGAACAAAGTCCGCCGCGACGACCATCGCTCCCCCTACCAACGTGACCGTGCGCGGATCTTGCACTCGGCCGCGTTTCGTCGCCTGCAAGCCAAAACGCAGGTGCTCGGCGCTGGGATGAATGACTTCTACCGCACGCGGCTGACGCATTCGTTAGAGGTGGCGCAAATTGGTACTGGGATCGTTGCACAGCTCAAGCGCAAATATCCGCAGCAAAAAGCCCTGCTCGCCCCTGACAGCTTAATGGAGTGCCTGTGTCTGGCGCACGATATTGGCCATCCGCCGTTCGGGCATGGCGGTGAAGTGGCGCTCAATTACATGATGCGCGATCACGGCGGCTTTGAAGGCAACGCGCAAACTTTTCGGATTGTCACCCGCTTAGAGCCGTATACCGAATCGCATGGCATGAATCTGGCGCGCCGCACGCTGCTGGGCTTGCTGAAATACCCGGCGCTGTTAAGTCAAACCCGCGCCACACTGCAACCGCCTGCCGTCAGTGATTTTCGTCATCTGAAAGCCAGCCAATGGAAACCGGCTAAAGGCGTGTACGATCAAGATCAGCGACTGTTTCATTGGGTGTTGGAGCCGCTAACCGCAGATGATCGCCGCCATCTGGCCACCATGCGTGAGCCGCGCAGCAACGCCAGTGAGCCGCTCAAAACGCGCTTTAAGTCTCTGGATTGCTCCGTGATGGAGCTGGCCGATGATATCGCCTACGGCATTCACGATCTGGAAGATGCCATTGTGATGGGGATTGTCACTCGCGCTCAGTGGGAATCGGCGCATCAAGCCCTCAGCACCGTTGACGATGCCTGGTTCCAAGAAAATATGCCATCAATCACCGAAAAATTGTTCTGTGGCGAGCACCATAAACGCAAAGATGCGATTGGCGCGCTGGTTAACGCCCTGATCACCGGCATTACCTTGCAGCATGAGCCCCTATTTAGCGAACCATTGCTGGCATGGAATGCCCAGCTACCGGCACCACTGCAGCAGGTAATTTCGATTCTGGTGCGCTTTGTGAACGACTTTGTGGTGCGTAAAACAGAAGTACAGATGCTGGAATACCGCGGCCAGCAGCTGATTATGGAATTGTTTGATGCCTTTAGCGCCGATCCCGAGCGTTTATTACCACCAGGAACGCGTCAACGCTGGCAACAAAGTCGCGCCGAAGGTCACTCTGGGCTGCGGGTGATCACCGATTATATCTCCGGTATGACCGATGGCTTTGCCCAGCGCACCTACATTCAACTCTTTACACCGGCCAGTACGCTCAGTTTTGATCCACATAACTGAATTCACTGAACGCAAAACTCAATACAGAAGACCGCGCAGTAATTAATTTAAATTCAGTTACATAACCATAGAAAATACCGGTGCGACTTAACTGGTCAGTCGCGCCGGTCGCTCTATAATGAGCAATTCGACGCACAATCTATAGTTAATCACAGTCACTCGCCGAACGCTTTAACCAACCGTGATAGCACTGTTTCGCGAGTCCTGACCGGATAGTCTTAACCAGACTATTGTGAAATATACCGCTGTGAAATATACCGTTTTCCATTTGGAGCCATAAACCTGCCATGCCACCAGCCATCGCCCCTCGTTTATTTTTACAATCGTTTCGCCACTGGAAATTCAGCTGGCTGTGGGGGGATGTTGTCGCTGGGGTATCAGTCGCGGCCATTGCCTTGCCAGCCCAAATGGCTACCGCCCATCTGGCCGGCATGCCGCCGCTCACCGGCATCTACGCGTTTATTGCCGCCGCCATCGGCTTTGCCATTTTAGGCGCGAACCGCTATCTGTCTGGCGGCGCTGACTCTACTATCGCGCCGATTTTTGCCTCTGGCCTGTCACTGATGGCCGTAGCCGGCACGCCGGAATATGCGCATCTAGCGGGGTTGCTGTCGATTTTGGTCGGGCTGATATTGATCACCACCTACATCTTTCGCCTTGGCTGGCTGGCCGATTTGCTCTCATATCCGGTCACCATCGGTTTTCTGGCCGGAATTTCGGTACACATTATCGTTGGTCAGTTACCGCAGATTTTTGAGATCCCAACCCCGCACGGGCACCTGCTGCGCCAACTCGCAATGGTGCTGTGGCAGCTACCGCACGCCAACCTCATTTCCACCCTGATTGGCTTCAGTCTCTATCTGCTAACCGCCATGGTTGGCCGACGCAACCCACGGCTACCGGCGGCACTGTTTGGTCTGCTGCTGATCATGTTGCTCAATGCGGTGTTCGATCTGCCCAAATATGGCGTGACAGTACTGAGCGCCGTCGATACCCAGCGGCCCGATTTTGCCTTCTGGAGTCTACCGTGGCAGTCCGTCATGCACCTGTTCCCACTGGCGCTGCTGGTGGCTTTAGTGTGCATCATGCAAACCGCCGCCGTGGCACGCACCACGCAAGATAAAGAAGCGCCTGTGAGCCAAGATTTTGCCGGCATCGGGCTGGGCTGTATTTTGTCCGGTATCGCAGGGACCTTTACCACCAACGCCAGTCCGGCGCGCTCTGTGATCACCCAAAACTCCGGTGGCCGTTCTCAGTTAGCGGCGCTGGTAGCAGCCGGATTGCTGGCGCTGATCGTGCTTAACGCACGCACGATTTTGCCGCTGATCCCACATGCGGCGTTGGCAGGGGTGTTGATGTATGTCGGGCAAAGTATCCTGAAAATCAGCGAAATTCGGCGTATTTTCCAGCAAAGTCGCGAAGAGTTTTATCTATGCATCGCCACCTTGGTGATGATTTTGCTGCTGCGCATTGAAGTGGGCGTGATGCTGGGCGTAATCTTGTCGCTGCTGCACGGGGTGTTTGTCACCGCTCGCCCCAACAATGCCGAGTTTATGCGCATCAAAGGGACTTCTATCTGGTGGCATCAAGACAATAAACACGAGATGGAAACCCTGCCTAACGTGCTGGTCTACCATTTTGCCGCGCCGCTCAACTTCACCAACGCTGACTTTTTCAGCAACCAGCTGTGGCAGCGCATCGCGCAGAAAAAAGGGCTGCGGCTGCTGGTGATCGAATGCAGTGGGATTTTAGATATTGATCTCACCGCCGCCGATAAACTGAAAACCCTGATTAGTGAGCTACACCGTCAGCACATCACGGTGTGTATCGCTCGTTTGGAAGCCATGCGCGCCCGCGAAGCACTGTGGCAAACCGGTGTAATGACCGTACTGCCGGAAGATAACGTGTTTTACAGCGTGCAAAACGCCATTGATGCGCGCGCACCCAGCGCGGCCACCACGCTCAATCGTGAAATCTAAACCGCAGCCAATTCCTTAGGGATGAAACAAAAGCTGAAACTCAAACGCTAAAACGACGCGCAGTATCTCAGCCTTAGCAAGACGGTTTTACATGGTTTCAACCTGTGAACTTACCTAAGCAAAAGCCATCCACAAAGGGATGGCTTTTTCATTTTCTGTTTTAGCTGGTGGGTTTTCGCTTATGCCTGCGCTTTACATCACAGCGGATCGGCACGCAAACAAGATACCGCGTGGCGGAAACTGCCTTCCAACAGTGGCTTGGTCTGTGCACACTCAGGGCCAGCCAATGGACAGCGAGTACGGAACACGCAGCCAGACGGCGGGTTGATTGGCGATGGCAAATCCCCTTCCAGCAGCTGGATCTGCTTGTTGCGCTCTTTGTCTGGATCAGGGATCGGCACCGCCGACATCAGGGCGCGCGTATAAGGATGCAGTGGGTTGTGATACACCTCATCATAGGTGCCAAGCTCCACGGCATTGCCCAGATACATCACCAACACCCGATCGGAGATATGTTTCACCACCGACAAATCGTGCGCGATAAAAATCAGCGACAGCCCCATCTCACGCTGTAATGATTTGAGCAAGTTCACTACTTGCGCCTGAATCGACACATCCAGCACCGACACCGGCTCATCGCAGATGATCAGTTTTGGCTCAAGGATCAACGCCCGCGCGATCCCGATCCGCTGACACTGACCGCCGGAAAACTCATGCGGATAGCGGTTCACCAAGTTCGGCAGCAGACCCACTTTCATCATCATCGCTTTGACTTTGTCGCGCACTTCCTGCCGACTCAGCTGCGGATAAAAGGTGATCAGCGGCTCAGCGATAATATCGCCGATGGTCATGCGCGGGTTCAGCGAGGCCAGCGGATCTTGGAAAATCATCTGGATCTCTTTGCGCTTATCACGCATCTGCGCATCGCTCAGGCTCGTCAACTCCTGCCCTAACCACACCACATTACCGGCAGTGGCTTTCACCAACCCGATAATGGCACGGGCAAAGGTCGACTTACCGCAACCAGACTCCCCCACCACGCCCAGCGTTTCCCCTTCGTACAAACGCAAGGTCACGCCATCTACCGCTTTGAGTTTTTTCGCTGGCTCCCAGAACCACGCTTTCTCATCTTTAATATCAAAGTGCACTTTCAGATCTGACACTTCCAGCAACACTTTCTTGTCCGCCAGTTTATCGGTGTGTCGATCGGCTTTGGCGGCTACGCCAGTATCCATCACATCAGAACCGGCAGCGGTTACGTCATTCATCATCATGCCTTCTCCCAGTTCCAATGACAGGCGCGTTCACGCCCTTCACCAAATGACATCAATGCCGGACTTTGCTGACGGCAAATATCGCTCACTTTCAGGCAGCGCTCCTGAAACGGACAGCCCTGCGGCAAACGCAGCAAGTTCGGTGGATTACCCGGGATGGTGGCCAGCTCACTGCCACTACTATCTAAGCGCGGCACCGCATCCAGCAGACCAATCGAATACGGATGGCTTGGGCGGTAGAAAATATCGCGTGCCATGCCATATTCCATGGTACGACCGGCATACATCACCAGCACCTTGTCACAGATCCCCGCCACTACACCCAGATCGTGGGTGATCATGATAATGGCGGTATTGAACTCGCGTTTTAGCTCGTTCAGCAGCTCCATAATCTGCGCTTGCACCGTCACATCCAACGCAGTGGTTGGTTCATCGGCAATCAACAGTTTCGGGCGACACAGCAGCGCCATGGCGATCATCACCCGCTGGCGCATCCCCCCCCGAAAACTCATGCGGATACATGCGCATGCGCTTACGCGCCTCCGGCATCTTCACCGCATCCAGCATCTTCACCGATTGCTCAAACGCTTCATTGCGGCTGACGCCCTTGTGCAGCATCAGCACTTCCATCAACTGCTCGCCCACCCGCATATACGGGTTCAGCGAGGTCATCGGGTCTTGGAAGATCATGGCAATTTCTTCGGCGCGCAGACGATTAAGCTGCGATTCCGGCAGATTCAGGATCTCGTTACCCATAAATTTAGCCGAGCCACCAATGGTGCCGTTTTTAGCCAGCAAGCCCATGATGGCAAACGCGGTTTGCGATTTACCAGAGCCGGACTCGCCAACAATGCCCAGCGTCTCACCCGCGCTCAAGGAAAAGTTCAGATCGTTAACCGCCGTCACATCACCATCTGGCGTAGAGAAGGTGACCCGCAGATCTTTGACATCCAACAACTTCATACGGTACTCCCTGACTTAACGATCTTTCGGATCGAGGGCATCACGCAGCCCATCACCGATAAAGTTGAAACAAAACAGCGTAATAATCAGAAAACAAGCGGGGATCAGCAGCTGCCATACAGCCACTTCCATGGTGGTGGCACCGCTTTGCAACAACGCACCCCAACTGGTCATCGGCTCTTGAACCCCCAGACCTAAGAAGCTCAGGAAGGATTCAAACAAGATCATGCCCGGCACCAGCAACGACGCATAAATCACCACCACGCCGAGCACGTTCGGCACGATATGACGCATCACGATATTGCGTGACGACACCCCGCACACCAGCGCCGCTTCAATAAACTCTTTACGCTTGAGACTCAAGGTCTGGCCACGCACGATCCGCGCCACATCCAGCCATGACACCATGCCGATCGCCACGAAGATCAAGAAGATGTTGCGGCCGAACAAAGTCACCAGCAAGATCACGAAGAACATGAATGGGAAGGCGTTCAGAATTTCCAACACCCGCATCATCAGTGAGTCGACGCGTCCGCCCAGATAACCGGAGGTTGCGCCATACAAGGTGCCAAACAGCACCGCCACCAGCGCACCGGCCAGCCCCACCATCAGGGAAATTCGCCCCCCCAAGGCGGTACGGACAAACAGATCGCGACCGAGCGAGTCAGTTCCGAAGTAGTGATTTCCCTCCAGCGCAGGCGCGACGCTCATCGCGCTCCAATCGGTCTCATCAAACGCAAACGGCGACAAAGACGGCCCGAACAGCACATACAAGGTAATCAACGACAAAATCATCAAGCTGATCATCGCCGCGCGGTTGCTTTTAAAGCGGCGAAACGCATCCTGCCACAAGCTGCGGCCTTCAATATCCAGCTGACCGGCGAATTGCTCCACTGCGGCGGCATTTTTTTTCGTCATCATCATAAAACACCCCGATTAATAGCGGATTTTCGGATCGATGAAGGCATACAGGATGTCTACGATCGCGTTAAACAAGATAGTCAGGGTACCGACCAAAATGGTCAGACTCAGCACCATCGAGTAATCACGGTTCAGCGCGCCGTTCACGAACAAACGGCCAATCCCCGGCAGACCGAAAATGGTCTCAATCACAATCGAACCGGTAATGATGCCGACGAATGCAGGGCCTAAATAGGAAATAACAGGCAACATGGCAGGCTTGAGAGCATGACGCAGCACAATGCGGCGCAGCGGTAAGCCCTTGGCACGCGCAGTACGGATAAAGTTAGAGTGCAGCACTTCAATCATCGAGCCGCGAGTGATCCGCGCAATACTGGCGATATAGGCAATCGCCAACGCTGAAACCGGCAGTACCATATTGATCAGGCTACCGTCATTCCAGCCCCCGGCCGGTAACAGTTTCAGCCCCAACGAGAACAGCAACACCAGCAGCGGCGCAATCACAAAACTCGGGATCACCACACCGGTCATGGCAAACCCCATCACCGTATAATCGAGCACCGTATTTTGCTTCAACGCGGCAATCACACCTGCCGTTACCCCCAAAATCAGCGCCAAGGTAAAGGCGTAAATCCCGATCTCGAGCGATACCGGAAAGGCTTGCGACACCAGATCATTAACGGAAAAATCTTTGTACTTGAACGATGGGCCAAAATCCCCCTGCGCCAGCTGACCGAGATAACGGAAATACTGGCTGTATAACGGCTCATTCAGGTGGTATTTGGCTTCGATATTGGCCAGAACTTCCGGCGGCAGGCTGCGTTCACCGGTAAACGGACTTCCCGGTGCCAAACGCATCATAAAAAACGAAACGGTGATCAAAACCAGCAGCGTTGGAATGGCTTCCAAAAGCCGGCGAAGAATAAACTTCAACATTGCGCACATCCTCCCTGTCACACGGCGTAAACGCTGTTTATGGTTATGTAGAGAGCATTAACGCGCTCCCTGCGTTTACGTGTGGTTTTCTTGTGCCTGTAACCCAGACGCTGATTGCCAAGCCGCTCCCGGCAAAAGAGCGGCTGGCATCAGCACATAGGTTTAGTGCTGTTTGATATAGAGATCTTTACTGTAAATCTCATCCTGCGGGTTGTTACCGCTATAACCGCCCACATACGGCTTCACCAAACGGGTGCTAACGTAGTGGTACAGCGGGATCAACGGCGCATCGGTATCGGCAATCGCCTCAGCAGCTTGATACAGCGCAGCGCGCTCAGCATCCGTCGCCGCTTCCAGCGTCTTCACCATGGTGCTATCAAACTCGGCACTCTTGTACTTCATGTCATTGTTGCTGCTCTTCGACAGCAAAATGTTCAGGAAGGCGGTCGGGTCGTTATAGTCGGCACACCAGCCTGCACGAGTCACGTCATAGTTACCCAAGCGGCGGTTATCCAAGAAGGTTTTCCACTCTTGGTTTTCCAGTGCGACATCCACGCCCAAATTTTTCTTCCACATTGAAGTGATGGCCACGGCCACTTTCTTGTGGTTTTCGGAGGTGTTGTACAGCAGAGTAAATTTCAGCGGCTTGCTCTTATCAAAGCCCGCTTCAGTCAGCAATTTCGCAGCTTCCTGATTACGCTGATCTTGTGTCCAGTTTGCCCACTCAGGGTTTTTACCGTCAAAACCGTTGGTGATTTCTGGGGTAAACATATAGGCAGGGATCTGGCCTTGGCCCATCACCTGCTTGGCGATCACGTCACGATCCACCGCCAGTGACAGCGCTTTACGCACACGCACATCATTAAATGGCGCTTTAGCCGTATTCACGCCGTAGTAGTAAGAGCACAGATACGGGTCAACACGCACTTCTTGTGGGATATCGGCCTGCAGCTTCTTGAACATCTCAATTGGCAGCGTGTTATAGGTCATATCCACTTCGCCGGCACGATAGCGGTTCACACCGGTTTCATCATTGATTGGCAAATAAGTGACCTGATCGATAGTGACGTTAGCGTTATCCCAGTACTGCGGGTTACGCTCCAGCACGATACGCTCGTTCACGACCCAATCTTTCAGCTTATAGGCACCGTTGCTGACATAGTTGGCTGGGGAGGTCCACTTATCACCAAACTGCTCAACCACCGCCTTGTTTACTGGCTTGGTGGAGGTGTGTGACAGCATCTTCACAAAATAAGGCACCGGCTTCGACAGCACCACTTCCAAGGTGTACGGATCCAGTGCTTTCACGCCCAGCGCTTCTGGCGGCTTTTTACCGTTGATAACGTCGCTGACGTTCTCAATCTGAGCATATTCCAGATATGAAGAGTATGGCGAACCGGTTTTCGGATCGACCAGACGACGCCAGCTAAACACAAAGTCATCCGCCGTCACAGGCTGGCCGTTAGACCACTTAGCATCTTTACGCAGGTGGAACACCCAACGTTTGAAGCCTTCGTTCTCCCAACTTTCTGCAACACCAGGGATCACCTGACCGTTACCGTCCAGATTCACGATCCCCTCTTGCAGATCACGGATGATGTTAGATTCCGGTACCCCTTCCACTTTGTGTGGATCCAAAGAGGCCGGCTCATCACCATTGCTGCGCACCAGCGTCTGAGTCGCCGCCAGCACATCACCATTTTTGGTCTTGGCATTCGGGTCGACTTTGGCAGGTGTCGCTTTATCGGTTTTGTTTGCGTCAGCAGCTGCACTGGCCGGTGCGCTGGATGAGGAGGAGTTGTTATCACAACCGGTAAGGCCCATTGTCACGCCGGCAAGCATTGCAATGGTAACTGCCAGTTTTTTCTTGTTATAAGTCATTCTTAATCTCCGCTATTAATTTAAGGTGTTCACTATCCGGTGAAACCTGAGTAAGCACATGATTTAAAACATGTTCTTACTTTCCCCGCACAAGCCCTGCCTGTCATTTTCAGTACCTTTACGGGAATCAGCGAACGGCCAAAACCACCGCTGATTTGCGCACCGATTATGTATCATCCCGTTAGCATAATTAACCAGAAAAAATAACCTTTTCTGTGCGGTAGCTTTTATTTACACATGTAACCGATATTTTACACACCAGAAACACACCAGCACCGTGAATTATACGAACAACTTACCAATCAATCAGTTAGTGAAATATCCTGCAGGCCTGACCAGACCTTGCGTCTATTTTATAACCAATTATCAGAACAATATTACATCAATCGCGCATATAACACTCATATCAGCTATTTAAGCGAAGCACAATAGCCGATTACCGATAAGACAAAATTTAGTCTGAACGTAGAAAAAAACGCCAACAGTGATCAGGCCCAGAGCCCGTTTAGGCATGAGCCGAATACAGCAGAAAAAATAGGGAAAATCGCCGGTTCAGCGCAAAAGCCAAGCCAAATAACGCTGAAGGACAAAAAGCACGATATAGGAAACAAGAAACAGAACAACAGCACAGACCAAGAGACTCAACCTCCGCATGCTCAGCTACCGCACTCCGGCGTTTGGTACCCCAGATGCAAAAACGGCAGTGAAAGACTTCACTGCCGTTTTATTTATGCTATCTGCGTTAGGCTATAGAACTTGAGCGAGACACAAGGAATAACAACTCAAAGACGTACGCTCGCCAATTACGCCAGACCTGGGAACAAGGCGCGAATACCGGTTACAATAAATTCAATCCCCAGCGCCATCAGCATCAAGCCCATGATACGGGTAATGACGTTGATACCGGTCTGCCCCAACAGACGGACAATATACGGCGCGGCGCGGAAAATCGCCCAACACATCAGGGCAAACAGCGCGATTGCTACACTCAGACCCAGCATGTTGTACCACTGGTTATAGCGCGTACCCCATACAATGGTGGAGCTGATCGCACCCGGACCGGCCATCAATGGCAGCGCCAACGGCACAACGCCCACGTTATCGCGCAGCGCTGATTCTGATTTTTCCTGATTGTTCTGCTTATCTTCACCCAGCTTACCGCTGATCATCGACATCGCGATGGTGATCACCAGAAAACCACCGGCAATACGGAACGATTCCAAGGAAATACCGAAGATCTGCAAGATCCCCTGCCCCAGAAACAACGCCACCCACAAAATTATCGCCACTGACACCGTTGCCGTCAGGTTGGTTTTATTACGCAGCACCTCACTTTGGTGACTGGTCAGGCTGATAAACGCCGGCAAGATCCCGACTGGGTTTACCAAAGCGAATAACCCAATGAAAAACTTAGTAAAAATAGCAATATCAAATAAATGGGCCACGCTTAACTCCAGTAAGCAGACAGACGGAATAAGGAATTGCTCAGCAAATACCTGTAGAAGATATTCTTCCGGCTCTAATTTAATAAAATTACATCACTGAGTCTATGCTGTGTAAGTAGTCTTATTCTCTTAGTTTTCCTTCGGTTATGGTGTTTTATTGCGCACCAACACCATGCATAACGATAGCATTTTAGACACTGTATGTTTACATAAGCCACAACACACAGTGCACATTTGAGCATCAAACGACCAAGCTGAAAGGAGTCAGCTGATGAAATTTGTGAATTTAGTCACACAAGTCTGACAAATAAATGCGTATGCTAATGTCGTAAGTTTACGGAAGAACACGGTCAGTGTGGCGAAACTAAATTACAGTTATCCGGTGTTGATCACATTCTGTTTTTGCAACGCAGCAGCACGCTAAAACAGCGCACAGCACTCCATCAGGTAAACCTGATTCGATAACGTAAACCTCGCTCTACTGACTGAACGAAAACAGTTTACTAAGCGCGTTACCTCACGGGTGTGATACGGCAAGAGTCATGTAAATTTATCAAGCCCGCATATACTGAAACATTGCTGCAAAAGGGTTGCTTGATACACCGCTGCAATGTGATGGATGTGTAATGGATTGATGCACCACAACCGACCGCTTAATAAAAAGTTTTCACTTTATTCAGGAGATAAACATGGCTGTTACTAACCTTGCTGAACTGGATGCGCTGGTCGCACGTGTGAAAAAGGCGCAACAAGAGTTTGCGAATTTTTCTCAAGAACAAGTTGATACTATCTTCCGTGCTGCAGCTCTGGCAGCGAACAATGCTCGTATTCCTCTGGCGCAAATGGCGGTAGAAGAGTCCGGCATGGGCATCATCGAAGATAAAGTTATCAAGAACCACTTTGCATCCGAGTACATCTACAACAAGTACAAGGACGAAAAAACCTGCGGAATTCTGAGCGAAGACGACGAGTTCGGTACCATCACCATCGCTGAGCCTGTGGGCATCATCTGCGGTATCGTACCAACCACTAACCCAACGTCTACGGCGATCTTCAAATCGCTGATCTCCTTGAAAACCCGTAACGCCATCATCTTCTCTCCGCACCCACGTGCGAAGAACTCCACCAACACTGCTGCTAAGCTGGTGTTAGACGCCGCCATTGCTGCTGGCGCGCCAAAAGACATCATCGGCTGGATTGATGAGCCATCTGTTGAGCTGTCTAACGCGCTGATGCGTCACGACGACATCAACCTGATTCTGGCCACCGGTGGCCCAGGCATGGTGAAAGCTGCCTACTCTTCTGGTAAGCCTGCTATCGGTGTAGGTGCTGGTAACGTACCTGTTGTTATCGATGAAACTGCCGATGTTAAGCGTGCAGTGGCTTCCGTGCTGATGTCTAAAACCTTCGATAACGGCGTTGTGTGTGCTTCCGAGCAAGCCGTGATCGTCGTTGACTCAGTATACGACCAAGTGAAAGAGCGTTTCGCCTCTCACAAAGGCCATGTGCTGTCAAAAGAAGATGCAGACAAAGTACGTAAAGTTATCCTGATCAACGGTGCGCTGAACGCGAAGATCGTGGGTCAGCCAGCAGTTAAAATCGCTGAAATGGCAGGTGTTACCGTGCCAGCAGATACTAAGATCTTGATCGGTGAAGGCGTGAAGATCTGCGACGAAGAAGAATTCGCGCACGAAAAACTGTCTCCACTGCTGGGTATGTTCCGCGCTAAAGACTTCGAAGAAGCCGTGCAGATGGCTTGCCAGATGGTCAACTTGGGCGGTATCGGCCACACCTCTGGTCTGTACACTGACCAAGACCGCAACGCTGACCGCGTGAAGTACTTCGGCGAGCAGATGAAAACTGCCCGTATCCTGATCAACACCCCAACCACTCAAGGTGGTATCGGTGACCTGTACAACTTCGCGATGGCACCGTCTCTGACTCTGGGTTGCGGTTCATGGGGTGGTAACTCCATCTCTGAAAACGTAGGTCCTAAGCACCTGATCAACAAGAAGACAGTCGCAAAACGGGCAGAAAATATGCTGTGGCACAAACTTCCAAAATCTATCTACTTCCGTCGTGGCTCACTGCCAATCGCACTGGGTGATCTGGAAGGTAAAAAACGTGCAATGGTCGTGACTGACCGCTTCCTGTTCAACAACGGCTACGCTGACGAAGTTGTTCGTCTGCTGAAAGGCCTGAAGATGGAAGTGGAAGTGTTCTACGAAGTAGAAGCTGACCCAACGCTGTCTGTTGTACGCAAAGGCGCTGAAATGGCGAACTCCTTCAAGCCTGACGTTATCGTTGCGCTGGGCGGTGGTTCACCAATGGATGCCGCGAAGATCATGTGGGTGATGTACGAGCATCCAAACACTCACTTCGAAGAACTGGCAATGCGCTTCATGGATATCCGTAAGCGTATCTACAAGTTCCCGAAAATGGGCGTGAAAGCTGAACTGGTATGTATCACTACCACTTCCGGTACTGGCTCTGAAGTAACACCATTTGCGGTAGTAACTGATGACCGTACTGGCGTGAAATACCCACTGGCTGACTACGAGCTGACACCAAACATGGCGATTGTTGATGCCAACTTGGTGATGAACATGCCTAAGTCTCTGTGTGCGTTCGGTGGTGTTGATGCCGTAACTCACGCCATGGAAGCTTACGTGTCTGTTCTGGCGAACGAATACTCTGACGGCCAAGCACTGCAAGCGCTGAAGCTGCTGAAAGAATACCTGCCAGCAAGCTACAAGCTGGGTGCGCAAGATCCGGTTGCTCGTGAGAAAGTGCACAACGCTGCCACCATCGCCGGTATCGCGTTTGCGAACGCCTTCCTGGGTGTGTGTCACTCCATGGCGCACAAGCTGGGTGCTGAGTTCCACATTCCACACGGCTTGGCGAACGCCCTGCTGATCAGCAACGTCATTCGCTACAACGCGAACGACAACCCAACCAAGCAAACTGCCTTCTCTCAGTACGACCGTCCGCAAGCACGTCGTCGTTACGCAGAAGTGGCTGACCACTTGGGTCTGACTGCTGCCGGTGACCGCACTGCGGCTAAGATTGAGAAACTGCTGCACTGGTTGGATAGCCTGAAAGCTGAGCTGGGTATCCCTGCTTCTATCCGCGATGCCGGTGTCAACGAAGCTGACTTCCTGGCTAAAGTGGATGCGCTGGCGGTTGAAGCCTTCGATGACCAGTGTACTGGTGCGAACCCTCGCTACCCACTGATCAGCGAACTGAAGCAAGTTCTGCTGGATTCTTACTACGGTCGTCCATACGTTGAGCAAACCGCTCACGTTGAAGCACCAGTAAAAGCCAAAGCTGAGAAAGCGGCAAAAGCGAAGTAAGACTCAGTCATAGACATAGCGAGTCGTCATTCTGACCGGCTTTGCTACTCTCAACAAAGCTCCCTACGGGGAGCTTTTTTATTGCTGCGACGTTTAGGTAAAAATCAGGTAAAAAAAATGGCAACCTTGCGGTTGCCATGTAGGGCTTCACGTTATCAGACTCAACTCAGGGGGAGGATCGCTGTTATTATTATCGTTCTGGAAGAATATCTACCAGAGGTCTATCTTTTCAGAGGCTTATCTTTTTATCGCGTTTCTTATCTTTCGCATTTCTTATCTTCGCAACATCTATTTGCTACTTATACTTTTACGTTCGTAGCGCTCTTGTCATCACTAAGATGGCATCATGCAGGTGCTGCTTCATGACCTATTCATCTTGAATATCAACAGTTAACCATCAATCTTCAACATCAATAACGCCACGTCACAAGCTTTCCGGTTATGGTGTCTTTGCACCTTTATTCTCAGAACTGCATGTTTGTAGGGCAGAGCAATGTTACTTATTTTTTTAAGGTGTCTTTCAGACTTTTTTATTTACATCACGTGTAAATTTAGTGGCTTACGCCGCACAACATAAAGCGATTACCGCACAGGATTTACACGCTGGGTATTCCCCTGTCACTTGCTTCATCTTTCTTTACGTTGTTGTTTTTAAACAGCTGAAGTTGATGTCAGCTGTTTCGATGAGGCAAGTTTCCTCCTAAGCCCACGCGCTGACAAGCATTAAAACAAAGCCGGCGAAACTATTCGCCGGATTTGTTCGCTGAATCGCGTAAGCCTAATGTGAAACGAATCATCACTCGGGATGGGATGGCGGCTGTATCGATAATCCGTTGCAGGAGTTTTCTACCTCGCGGCCATCGCCAAGCAAGATAGCCAGCTTACGATGGGCTGGGCTGGCTTCCAGCGCTACTTTCACCGCCATGGTCAAAGGTACCGAGAGCAACATGCCTACCGAACCCAGTAACCAGCCCCAGAAAATCAATGATAAGAAAACCACCAGCGTCGACAACCCCAAACCACGGCCCATATAACGCGGCTCGAGCACATTACCGCACAGCAAATTGATCACCACATAACCCAGCGCCACGCCAGAGGCTTCCGGCACGCCATTGAGCAACAGGGCTTGTAACACCGGCGGAATTGCCGCAATCACCGAACCGATATTCGGAATGTAGTTGAGCAAGAAGGCCAAAGTGCCCCACAGTACGGCATAACGCACGTCTAAGCCAGAAAGCAGCCCCCACGCCAGCACACCGGTTAACAAACTCACCCAGGTTTTGATCGCCAGATAGCGGTTAACGCTGTCCAGCACCCGATCCACATGCTTGAGGCCCATCTCGGGATCATCCAGCGCCAGATGAATTTTGCCTTTGGCCGCAGGCGCTTCAAACAACATGAACACCACGGTCAACAGCAGCAAAAAGACATTAGCCATGATGCCGGAAAAACTAGAGACAATCCGGCTGACCGTTTTCACAATCACGCTCGGGTCAAACATCTGGTGGATTTGCTCAGACGAGATAGTGATATTCAGCTTCTCGGCCAACGCCAGCACGTGGTACACCTGCTGCGTGATCTGATCCTTATACTGCGGGATGGTGCGGGTGAAATCATTAATCGATGCCCCCAACAAGCCACCCAGTAACAGCAATGCAAACACCACCACGCTGAGGACCAGTAAAATCGCCACAATGCGCGGCACACGGCGGCGCACCATCAAATCCACCACCGGATGACAGACAATGGCGATAAAGAGCGCCAGTAAAAATGGCACCACAATCTCTGAGGCAATTTTCACGCCGGCTAAAATCACCACCAGCGCCGCCAACCATACCGTACAGCGAACTCCCGCCTCGCGGTTATTACCCTCTGACATAACATCCTTCTCTTCAGCGCGTTACGGTTAAAATTCCCTCTTTCACGTCATAAAACCGCACATGATATAGCACGTTGCCAAATCAGCTGTGGTACAACATGCTCAAGACGCAACAGGTGCTGCGGCCAGCAAAAGAAGGTAAATTGCTTTTTGATCAGTATGTAACCTAATTCATCGCTATATTCTGCCATACTGTTCAAGAAGCGCATTAACATAAAAAGCGTACTTTTTTACACTGACCCAACCTGAAACGGGCGTCTTTGCACCTTGGTTCAAGCCATAGATAATGGCCGGAAAATACAATAATAAGCTCGGTAAAGAGTAAAACCAGTACGATAAAAATAGGAAAACGACGCTATGCAAGGAAAACCAACGCAAGAACAATCCCTGTCTGAGAAATCCACCGATGCGGTGATCCGTATCAAGAACCTGCGCCTGCGCACTTACATCGGCTTTAATGAAGAAGAGATGAAAAACACGCAGGATGTGGTGATCAATGTGGAGATTCACTATCCCGCATCGCAAGCCAGCTTGAGCGATAACGTGGCCGACGCGCTGAACTATCGCACCATTACCAAAGCCATTATTGCGCACGTAGAGAATAACCGTTTCTTGCTGCTCGAGCGCCTGACCAAAGACATTCTGGACATCGCCAGCAGCCATGAGTGGGTCACGTTTGCCAGCGCGGAAGTGGATAAGCCGCACGCACTGCGCTATGCCGATTCTGTATCCTTGACCCTGAGCTACCGTAAGGAATAACTCCCGGAGGCGCTTTACCATGAACATTCTGATCACCGGCGCTACCGGCCTGATTGGCCGAGCCCTAACTCGGGTTCTTAAAGAGCATTATCAACTGACCATTCTGACCCGTGACACCGATCGTGCCCGATCGGTATTAGGCAGCAACATGGTGTTCTGGAATTCGCTCGGTGATCGGACGTCACTCGATGGTATTGATGCGGTCATCAATTTGGCCGGTGAGCCGATTGCCGACAAACGCTGGACCGAGGAGCGCAAACAGCTGCTCTGTCACAGCCGTTGGGATTTAACCGAAAAACTCAGTCAGCTGATTAACGCGAGTGAGACGCCGCCGCACACCTTTTTATCTGGCTCGGCAGTCGGTTTTTATGGCCGTCAGGGGGAAGTGTGCGTCGAGGAAGATGACCCGCCGCACGAGGAGTTTACTCACGCATTGTGCGCTCGTTGGGAGACATTAGCACTGCAAGCACAAAGCCCACAAACGCGGGTGTGCCTGATGCGCACCGGCATTGTGCTGTCGACCCAAGGCGGAGCGTTAGCCAAAATGCTGCCGGCCTATCGGTTAGGCCTCGGCGGGCCACTGGGTAGCGGCTTGCAATATATGCCGTGGATCCACATCGATGATATGGTCGCTGCGATTGTCTTTTTGTTAGAAAACCCGACGCTGCAAGGGCCATTTAACATGACGGCCCCCTATCCTGCGCGCAACTATGATTTCAGTGCCGCGCTGGCCGAGGTGCTGGATAAACCGCATTTTATGAAAGTACCGGCGATGGCATTAGAAATGACCATGGGCGAATCGGCCAGCCTCGTGTTAACCGGCCAAAAAGCACTGCCGACGCGCCTGAATAAAGCCGGTTTTCATTTTCGCTATACCGATTTACACGAGGCGTTGGCCAGCTTACTCAAAGCGCAGCCCAATTAATCCGATTAACCACCCGCGTTACCCCGCCCGTCTTTGCACGGGCGCCGATTTTTTCATGGACAGAAAACCGTTATGCACAGCACTGATACGCCATCCACGGCCCCCATCGATAACCACTCTATTCTGATCACCGGTTGCTCATCGGGGATGGGCTATGAAACAGCGGTGGCCTTGCACCGCGCCGGTTATAACGTGATTGCCAGCTGTCGCGATCCGGCGGATGTTGCCCGCTTACAAGGGGAAGGGCTGTTTTGCGTCCAACTGGATTTACGTGACAGCGACAGCATCGCGCGCGCCGTGGCTGACACGCTGGCGCACACCGGCGGCACCCTGTATGCCCTGTTTAACAACGGCGCGTATGGCCAGCCCGGCGCAGTGGAAGATTTACCGCGCGCGGCCCTGCGTGAGCAATTTGAAACCAACCTGTTCGGCTGGCATGAGCTGACCTGTGCCCTGTTGCCGGTCATGCGTCGCCAAGGTTATGGTCGCATCATCCAAAATAGCTCGATTCTGGGGTTGGTGGCCATGAAGTATCGCGGCGCGTACAACGCTAGCAAATTTGCCCTCGAAGGGCTGACCGACACCTTACGCCTTGAGCTGCGCGGCAGTGGGATTCATGTCAGTTTGATTGAGCCCGGCCCTGTAGCAACGCGGTTTCGCCCTAACGCGCTGGCCGCGTTTGAGCGCAATATTGCACTGAATGACAGTGTCCATCAGGCGGCATATCAGCAGCAGATTGCGCGACTGTCTAAAGCTGGCATCAGCAATCGCTTTACCCTACCCGCTGAATCGGTGGTACCGCTGGTACGTCATGCGCTGGAAAGCCCACGCCCGAAAGCACGCTATCCGCTGACTACGCCGACTACCGTGTTCAGCATCTTACGCCGTGTGCTGCCGGTACGTTGGTTAGATGCGCTACTGGCGCGCGGAGATTAGGACGCCCCTTGAACTTACCGGCACCCATCCCCATATCAGGAGCATATCCGCCGGACCCTAGACCGAGGCTTATCATGGAAAACAACTATATTATTGACGTTACCGATGCCAACCTGCGCGACATTTTAGAGCGCGCGCAGCACACACCGGTCGTGTTTGATTTCTGGGCGGAGTGGTGTTCACACTGCAAGAGTTTGATGCCCATTCTGGAAAAGCTGGCGCATGAGTACCAAGGGCAGTTTATTCTGGCCAAAGTCGATTGCGATCAGCAACCGGCCGTCGCCAGCCAGTTTGGTATTCGCAGTTTGCCTACCGTGTATATGTTCAAAAATGGCGAACCGGTAGACGGCTTCCAAGGCGCGATCCCAGAAAGCGAAATTCGCGAAAAACTGCTGCAAATCCTACCACAGCAAGATGAGCTGAAACTGGAGCAAGCCATCCAACTGTTGGGGGAAGGCAAACATCAAGAAGCAGTGCCAGTGCTGAAAGAGGCGCTGGAGCTCTCTGGCAATGCCAGTGACATTGCGCTGCTGCTGGCAGAAACCTATATCGTGCTGAATAAAATGGATGATGCCGAAGGGTTGCTCAATCAGATCCCACTGCAAGATCGCGATAGCCGCTGGCAAGGTCTGACCGCGCAAATCGAGCTGGCGCGTCAAGCCGCCGATACGCCGGAAATTCAGCAACTGCAACAGGCCATGCAGCAAGAACCGGACAATGCCGAACTGGCGGTGAAACTGGCGCTGCAGTGGCATCAAGTGGGGCGTAACGAAGAAGCGCTGTCGCTACTAATGGGATTCCTGCGTCGTGATTTGGGCGCAGCCAATGGCGGTGCCCGTAAAACCCTGACCGACATTATCGCGGCGCTAGGCAATGGCGATCCGCTGGCTGGCCAGTACCGTCGTCAGCTGTATTCGCTGCTGTATTAAACTGCGGTATTAAGCCGAGAGTAAAACACCGCCAACTGGCGGTGTTTTTGTTGATAGCCTACCAATACCGGTCAGCGACGGTATGCGGCCACGCCATGCAAAACTCGTGGAAGCAACGCAGCAGAGGCGACAAGTATTTTTCCTTGTGGATTGCGGTGCGCAGCTGACGGCGGGTCGGCAATGGCAGAGGCAAACGGCACAACGTCCCTAATTTCAAATCAGTCTCTACCGCAACCGCTGGCATATAGCCGATACCCAATCCAGCGCGGCAGGCACCCAAAATGGCTTCGCTTTGATTGAGTTCCAAGCGTAAATGCCACGCATCCAGATGTGGCGCAATTGCGGTATTGAAGTGCTCACGTGAACCTGAGCCTTGTTCACGCACAATCCAATACTGGTCTTCAAAATCCAGTAACGTCAAGGTGCCGGTCGCCAGATAACGCTGCGCTAATGGATGCTGCGGTGACGCCACCAGCCACATCTCATCTTGTTGCCAGTCATGCAAAATCAGCTGCGGATCGTGCAGATTGCCCTCTACCAAAATCATATCCAATTCAAAGCTGGTGAGCTTACCGGCCAAATCATGGGTGTTATCGATAGTGATGTGCGGCGTACATTCCGGATGCTGCTCGATAAACGCCCCCAGCATTTGCGGCAACATGTAATTGCCGATGGTGTTGCTAGCGCCGATATGCAGGCTACCACTAAGTTCAGTGTCTTGCTGAAAGGTTTGTTCTATCTGGTGCGCGCGCTGCAGCAGCTCATCGGCCATCGGCAACAAACGACGCCCTTGGCTGTTCAGATGCAGGCGATTGTTGACGCGGTCAAACAGACGCTGTCCTAGCTGCTTTTCCAGCTCTTGCAGCGCCATGCTCAGGGCTGGTTTGGTCAGGAACAACATTTCTGAAGCCTGCGTCATGTTTCCGTGCAACGCGATTGCGCTGAATACCCTGAGTTGTTTGAGGGTCAGACTCATACATTCAACCTTTCTGAACGATGTATTTAATTTATTCAAATATTATGACTTAACAAAAATAGTTATGATAGCTGACATTGAAATAAGACTGTTTGAGGCACCCATGATTAAGTCAGTGCATAGAAAGATTGGTAAAGTTCCTACCCCCATGGCGGGATTGGCTCTGGGTATTGCAAGTATTTTTTGGTGTTGGGAAAACTTTGGATCTTTCCACGGAAACGCACAATTAATCGGCGCCATCATTGGCGGTGCACTGCTTAGCGTCGTCGCCATTAAATTTATTCTGCATCCACAACTGTTACTGGATGATCTGGCTCACCCAGTGGTGGGTAGCGTGGCGCCAACCTTTGCGATGGGCACCATGGTGGTTTCAGCGACTGTCGATCACTATTCACCGGCTATCGGCTCTGCGCTGTGGATTGGTGCGGTAGTATTACACTTGGTCTTCTTGGCCGTGTTTACCGTGCACCGTGCCCGTGATTTTTCCTTGCATCACATGGTACCAAGCTGGTTCGTACCGCCAATCGGGATCATCGTGGCGGCGGTATCTGTACCGAACAACCCAGTACTGCGTGAAGTGGCTCAGTATCTGCAAAACTTCGGTATGCTGTGCTACGCCGTGATGCTGCCAATGATGCTGTACCGCTTTATCTTTACCCACAATGTGCCGGATGGATCTAAACCAACCATCGCTATCATGGCTGCACCAGCAAGTCTGTCTCTGGCCGGTTACCTGACCGTAATGTCAAATCCGTCTCCGGTGATTGTGGCGCTGCTGTTTGGTATCGCGGTATTGATGACATTCCTGATTTACTTGGCATTCTTCCATCTGCTGCGTCTGCCATTTAGCCCAGGTTATGCGGCCTTCACCTTCCCGATGGCCATTGGTGCAACCGCGCTGTTTAAACTGACTAACCTGATGCGTCACTGGAACATTGACCCATACTATGTCAACCAAGTGCATCAACTGGCTAACCTTGAACTGATTGTGGCCAGTATCATCATCGGTTATGTCGCTGTTCGTTATCTGTGGAACTACCTGCCACGTGGCACTGCGCAGAATAACGATGCTGGCAACAACAATATCCAGAAAAAAGAGTCTGTGGTTGCCCACAAAGCCGGTTAAGTGACTTAATCTCTGTCAGCATTGAGACAGAAAGCGCAAAACAGACACCAACAAAAAACCTCCCGCGGGAGGTTTTTTTATGCCTGCGGTTTACCCTCCATTCCCACTAACAATGAAAATGCCCGAAACCGGCTCGAAATGGTGATGTTATGTAGGGTGCTATTTAGCCGGATGCGCTTTTTTGCAGGTCGTCTCGACATGCGGGGCGGCGGCATGGCAAGCACCACTTAATCCGGAAATAATGGGGCAATCGGCCTCTTCGTTGCCCGGACACGCATCCACCAGCGCATGCAAGGTCGTGCGCATCTGCTGCAAATCGGCAATTTGCTGTTCAAGTTGGGCAATTTTCTGCTCGGTTTTGGCTTTCACATCGGCACTGTGCCGCGCCGGATTGCGAAACAGCGCCAGCAGCTCGGCACACTCTTCCAGCGTAAAGCCGACCTGACGCGCTTGACGCAATAACGTCAGCTCCTCAACATGTTTAGCGTTATAAAAGCGATAGCCGTTGTCTTGCCGCATCGGCATCACCAGCCCTTTATCTTCATAAAAACGCAGAGTTTTTGCCGTCAATCCGGTCTGTTTTGCCACGTCGCTGATATTCATGCTTATTTACCTAAATTAACGCTTGAAAGATCTGCTTGACCTTCCCCTTGCTGTAACCTTTATCGTAACTCTACAGTAATTCAATTGCGTAACCAGAAAAAGGAATGCATCACATGCCAACGACCGTTTTGCTAGCCCTTGAAGGCTTAAAGTGCATGGGTTGCGCCAACAAAGTGAAAAACACCCTGTTGACGCTGTCAAATGTAACCGACGTGACCGCCACCCCGCAGTATGCCAAGGTGACCGGTGACGCCCCCGTGGACGAACTCATCCAACAAATTAACGCACTGGGGTATCAAGCGATGACTGCGAACAAACCCGATCTGATTTTGTCTTTAAGTGGCCTGGCCTGCGGCAGCTGCGTGGCCAAAACCCAAACCGCACTGGAAGCGGTAAGCGGTGTCGTCAGCGCCGAGGTCGATAAAACTTCCGCGCGGATTTTCGGTAGCGCGTCAGCCGATGCGCTGATTGCCGCCGTCACCGCGGCCGGTTATCAAGCACAGGTGGTTGAATCTGCCGCCCAAACGGAAACTAACACTGAAACCGCACAAACCAGCGCACCCGTTACGGTATTGGCACTCAGCGGATTGGCGTGTGAAAGCTGCGAACAAGCAACGCGCACTGCGTTACTGGCAGTCAGCGGCGTCACCGATGCACGCGTGAGTAAAACCCGCGCCGAAATCGACGGCACTGCCGATAGCGCGGCGCTGATTGCTGCAGTCGAAGCGGCGGGTTATCACGCCCAACTGGCCGATGCGGCAGCGGAGAGCACAGTAAAAAAGCCTGATCCGGAGGGCGTAGAAACTGTGCGCGCTCCGGTGACTCAAGAGGTGGCTGAGGCGATGCAGGCATGCCCTGTCGCTGAGCCTTCAGCCGCCACGCAGTCTACTATACCTGCGCCAACTGAGGCGCAGGTTGAACCGGAGAGTGCCGCCGCCCCCACCGCGGCGAGCGTTAATCACGCCGCCGATGACGATGCCATCCAATTGATGCTCACTGGGCTCAGTTGTGCCAGTTGTGTCACCAAAGTACAAAACGCCCTGCAGGCAGTACCAGGTGTACAGCAAGCACGGGTGAATCTGGCCGAGCGAACTGCGTTAGTGATGGGCCATCCGCAGCCACAGGCGCTGGTACAGGCCGTGTCAGATGCCGGCTATCAAGCCGAAGTGGTGGTAGACGAAGCGCTGCGCCGCGAGAAACAGCAAAAGGCCGCGGCGGCTAACCTCAAACGCTTAACCTGGCAATCCATCGTGGCGTTGGGGACCGGTGTCCCGCTGATGATCTGGGGCATGATCGGCGACAACATGATGATCACCGCCGATAACCAGACGTTGTGGACCTGGCTGGGTAGCTTGACGCTGCTGGTGATGATCCTCACTGGTCGCCATTTTTATGTCAGCGCATGGCGCGCATTGAAAAATGGTTCGGCGACGATGGATACCTTAGTGGCGCTCGGCACCGGTGTGGCATGGCTGTACTCGATGGTGGTGACCTTGTGGCCACAATGGTTCCCACCTGAAGCGCGGCATCTCTATTTCGAAGCCAGCACCATGATCATCGGTCTGATTAACGTTGGGCATGCGCTGGAACAAAAAGCGCGCTCGCGCTCTTCTGCTGCGCTGGAGCGTTTGCTGGATCTGACTCCGCCCACCGCCCGCGTGGTACACGCCGATGGCAGCGAGCAGGTCATGCCGCTGGCCGAGGTACAAACGGGGATGGTGCTGCGACTGACCACGGGCGATCGGGTTCCGGTCGACGGGGAAGTCAGCAGCGGCGAAGCTTGGTTGGATGAAGCCATGCTGACCGGCGAGCCAATTCCGCAGCAAAAACAGCATGGCGATACCGTACACGCCGGTACGCTGGTGCAAGACGGCAGTCTGCTATTTACCGCTAAAGCGGTCGGTAGCCAGACCACCCTGTCGCGCATTATCCATCTGGTGCGTAATGCCCAGAGCAGTAAGCCGGAAATAGGTCGCATTGCCGATCGAATCTCGGCGGTATTCGTTCCCGTGGTGGTCGCGATTGCGATCGTCAGTGGCTTGATTTGGTATTTCGTGGGGCCGCAGCCGCAAATCGCCTATGCGCTGTCTGTCGCCACCACCGTGCTGATCATTGCTTGCCCGTGTGCACTGGGTCTGGCTACGCCGATGTCGATTATCTCTGGTGTTGGTCGCGCTGCTGAATTCGGCGTGCTGATCCGCGATGCCGATGCGCTGCAACAAGCCAGCAAGGTCAATACCTTGGTGTTCGACAAAACCGGTACCTTGACCGAAGGGCGTCCACAAGTCACTGCCGTTACCTGTCTGGCCGATGCCGATGAGCAGCAGGTGCTGCAATGGGCTGGCGCATTAGAGCAAGGCTCCAGTCACCCGCTGGCGCTGGCGGTACTGCAAAAAGCACAAGGCTTAACCCTGCCTGCCGTGACCGAGTTTCGCACCCTGCGCGGCCTTGGCGTGGAAGCGCGCGCCGATGGGCAGCGACTGCTACTCGGTAACATGGCACTGATGATGCAAAACAGCATTGATACCAGCGCCGTTCAAGCACAGCTAGAACAAGCAGCCTCACGGGGTGTCACGCCGGTTCTGCTGGCGCGTGAGCAGCAGCTGATTGCCCTGCTGGAAATCCGCGATCCGCTGCGAGCCGACAGTATCAGCGCCTTGCAACGCCTGCACCACGACGGTTTCCGTTTGGTGATGCTGACCGGTGATAACCCTATCACTGCCAATGCTATCGCCAAAGAAGCGGGGATCGATCAGGTGATCGCCGGCGTACTGCCTGACGGTAAAGCGGCCGCCATCACTGAACTGCAACAGCAAGGCCACGTGGTCGCCATGATTGGCGATGGCATCAACGATGCCCCAGCGCTTGCTCAAGCGGATGTTGGCATTGCCATGGGCGGCGGGAGTGATGTGGCTATCGAAACCGCGGCCATGACCTTGATGCGTCATAGCTTGCACGGTGTTGCCGATGCCATGGCACTGTCACGCGCAGTGATGCGCAATATGAAGCAAAACCTGTTTGGCGCGTTTGTCTACAACAGCCTGGGTATTCCGATTGCCGCAGGGATTTTGTATCCGTTCTTGGGCGTATTGCTTAATCCGATTGTCGCCGGTGGCGCGATGGCACTGTCATCGATCACCGTGGTTTCTAACGCCAACCGGTTATTGCGCTTTACCCCCGAAAATTCACCGGCAGAGGCTGATCACAAGTCAAACGTCGGTGACCAGTAAACCGTAACACAGGAACCATTACTTAAAGGAGTCATGATGAAACGAGCGTTATTTGCCGCGGCACTGGGGCTAGTCTCCGCTTCCAGCTTCGCCGCGACCACCGGCATCACCATGTACAAATCGCCGTCTTGCGGCTGCTGCTCAGAATGGGCCAAGCACATGCAACAGACAGGCTATGAAGTCACTACGGTGATGTTGGATGACAACGCCCTGTATCAGCTGAAACAAAAACACCACATTACCCCAGAGCTGATGTCTTGCCACACCGCCATTGTGGGCGATTACGCGATTGAGGGGCATGTCCCAGCCTCAGATGTTGCGCGCCTGCTCAAAGAAAAACCGGCGATTAGCGGCATCAGCACCCCGGGAATGCCGGTGGGTAGCCCAGGTATGGAGCAAGGCGATCGCCGTGATCCGTACACGGTCGTGACCTTTGATGCGACAGGCAATCGAACCGCGTTTAGCCGCCACAACGGTGCCTGATGTGGATGGCGTGCTACGCCATCACCACCGATAACACCGCGGTATCGCAGTAAAATCGCAGTAAAGAGAAACAATTTTCATTACGGGGCTTGCAGGAACTTTCTGTCGGCCCCATTTTCTTACTATAGGTACCCACTATAAATACTTACTCTTAGTAGTAAGAGAATGGGAGTGAAAGATGAAAGACGCGTTCAGTGCCCGAGCTCACTCACCGGTCACCACTGACGACACTCTGCATCTCTCATTGCCGCTAAGCCGACGGTACGCGCTGTCTGTCGTTACGGAGCAGGTTATGAAAAAACTTTTTAGCAGGCTCGCCCTGTGGCTGGGATTAATCTCTCCGCTGGCACAAGCTTATCCCGCGGTGGATGTCCGCATGGATGATGTTGATCTGGAGCTGGTCGGCAGTATCCATATGGCTAGCGATCGCTTGGCAACACTGCCGGCCTCGCTGCTCGAACGTCTGGATCAGGTCGATGCCCTGATTGTCGAAGCCGATATTACGGCCTCTGAACCACTGGCGCCGATCGCGCCGCCAACTCAACCGCTGTCTGCCCGTCTGAATACCGAGCAGTTTGCGCTACTGGAAAAATATGCCCATGAAACGGGGCTCTCTGTGCCGTTACTGAACAGTTTGCATCCATGGCAAGCGGCGCTCACCTTGCAAGCCATGCAAGCACAAAAACTGGGGATGAGCGCCGAATACGGTGTCGATTACCAAATTCTGCAGCACGCACGCCAACGCGCGCTGCCTATCATTGAACTGGAAGGCTCCCAGACCCAGATGAATATTCTGGAAACGCTGGAAGATGATGGGATGCCGCTGCTGGTCGAAACCTTAGAGGAGTGGGACAACACCGCGGTCACCTTGAAGCAAGTGGAGTCGTTGTGGGTCAGTACCGATAAAACCGTTCCGAGTTTGGATAATGTGCCTGACTTAGCCGATGGCCTGCACAGCCCACTGCTGGCAGAGCGTAATCAGAAATGGGCCGATAAACTTAAAGACATGCCGCCAGGTCGTTATATGGTGGTGGTCGGTGCGCTGCACTTAATTGGTAAAGATAACCTGCCGCAGTTACTGCAGCAGTCCACCACTACGGCATCCACATCGGCGGCCAAACTCATCTAGATCCGGTTACCACAGTTTTTGTGTGTTCAATCTCTGTGCCGTCAACGCGCGCTTGCGACGACGGCATTTTCTCTTTTTACCGCCTCATTTGCTGCATCCTAGCTTTCTGCAAGCAGGCTTTCTGGATCCTAATTTTCGAAAACCTAGCCTTCTGCGAAATCCGTACTCAATAACATAGATAATTAATGCATCTTTTATGCTAGGATAACCACTTATCTTGAACCTATCCCATTACTGCAACGGAGATCCCCATGAGCGCATCAGTTCACGGTCATGAAGTCATGCACATGATGCTGCAAGCCAGCACCCCGTTTACCAAAGCCTCGTTGATTGCGGCCATTGAACAAAAATTCGGTGCCGAAACCCGTTTTCATACCTGCTCGGCAGAAAACATGACAGCGGCAGAGCTGGTCGAGTTTTTAGAGCGCAAAGGGAAATTCATTCCTGCCGGCGACGGTTTTTGCACGTCGGAAGACAAAATTTGCCGTCACTAAAAGACGACGATTTGGGTTCTCATAGCAACCCAAGCCTCTAATCGAACCGCGTGACAGTATTAACCCGTTAAAACTGTCGCGCCGTTCAAATCAATATATCCCCCGCGATGTGCTTTGCATTTTTACTCCCTGCTGATTTTTTTCATTGCCCTTCATTGTTCTGATGCTGGAGTGATCACTCGCAAACGTAATGAGCCACGATATACCGAAGCCGCACTATTCACGACTGGCCGCTACTGGTCACGACCGATCGCCACTGGATAAAAAACCAGGCCATGCCATACCGGATCGCCGATACCGCTGGTATACTGCCAGTCTGCGTTATTGATGAGATTTGGCTACCGACTCCATGGCTTTTACTCTCCGCCCCTATCAGACCGAAGCCGTACAGGCTGTGATTACCCACTTTCGCCACCACGACGCGCCTGCGGTGATTGTGCTGCCCACCGGTGCTGGAAAAAGTCTGGTGATTGCGGAGCTGGCGCGTAAAGCGCGTGGGCGAGTGTTAGTACTGGCTCACGTGAAAGAGTTGGTGGAGCAAAACCACGCCAAATATTGCGCCTACGGATTGGATGCCGATTTGTTTGCCGCCGGACTGAATGCCAAACAGAGCGATGGCAAGGTGGTATTCGGCAGCGTGCAATCGGTCGCTCGCAACTTAGAAGCCTTCAACGATGCCTTTTCCCTGCTGATCATTGATGAATGCCACCGCGTAGGTGATAGTGAAGACTCACAATATCGGCAAGTGATCGACCACTTACGCCACCACCAGCCTCAGCTACGCATCCTCGGCCTCACTGCCACCCCCTATCGACTGGGCAAAGGGTGGATTTACCGCTACCACTACCACGGCATGACCCGCGCCGATAGCAGCGCCGAATGCTTGTTTCGTGATTGTATTTACGAACTGCCGCTGCGCTACATGATTAAGAACCATTACCTGACGCCGCCGCATCGCCTCGATATGCCGGTCGTGCAGTACGATTTTAGTAAGCTACAACCAAACCAAAACGGCTTGTTTTCCGAGCGCGAACTCAATGACAGTCTGCGTCAGCAAAAGCGGATCACCCCACATATCATTGCGCAGGTGATGGAATATGCTGCCGAGCGGCGCGGAGTAATGATTTTTGCCGCCACCGTGGAGCATGCCAAAGAGATCTACGGCCTGCTGCCTGCCGGTGAAGCGGCGCTGATCACCGGCGATACGCCGAGCACCGAGCGCGATCAGCTGATTCAGGCGTTTAAAGCGCAAACTTTGCGTTATCTGGTGAACGTGTCGGTACTGACTACCGGCTTTGATGCGCCACATGTGGATCTGATTGCCATTTTGCGCCCGACCGAATCGGTGAGTTTGTACCAACAAATTGTCGGTCGCGGCCTGCGCCTTGCCCCCGATAAAGCCGATTGCCTCATTTTAGACTACGCCGGCAACCCGCACGATCTGTACACCCCCGAAGTAGGAAGCCACAAACCGGCCTCTGACA